>NZ_JBHXVO010000005.1:198391-376421 GCF_042672265.1 Nocardia sp. NPDC127526
TTGACGGCGACCGGCCGGTGGGCCGGTCGCCGTCATTGCTCTCAGACCAGGTCGAATCGATCGAGGTTGGACACTTTGGTCCAGGCCTTGACGAAGTCCTCGACGAACTTCCGCTTCGAATCGTCCTGGGCATAGACCTCGGCCAGCGCTCGCAGCTGCGAGTTCGAACCGAAGACCAGATCCACGCGGGTGCCGGTCCAGCGCTGCTCACCGGTGGCGCGATCAATGCCCTCGTAGATACCCTCTGCGGTCGGTGACGGCGCCCACTCGGTGCCCATGTCGAGCAGGTTGACGAAGAAGTCGTTGCTCAGCGCACCCGGGCATTCGGTGAACACACCATGCTGGGAACCGAGATAGTTGGCGCCCAGTACGCGCAGACCGCCGACCAGAACCGTCATCTCCGGTGCGGTCAGAGTCAGCAGGTTGGCCTTGTCCAGCAGCAGGAACTCCGCGGAGAGGCGAGCGCCGTCGCCGAGGTAGTTGCGGAATCCATCCGCACTCGGCTCGAGGGCGGCAAACGATTCCACATCGGTCTGTTCCTGGGTGGCGTCGGTGCGTCCCGGGGCGAAGGGCACCTCGATGGCGAAACCGGCGTCGCGGGCGGCCTTCTCGACCGCGGCCGCACCGCCAAGGACCACCAGGTCGGCGAAAGAGACCCGCTTGCCGTTGGACTGGGCCGCGTTGAAGGACTCCTCGATGCCCTCGAGCACCCGGATCACCAGAGCGAGCTCGTCAGGCTGGTTGACCTCCCATCCCGCCTGCGGCTGCAGGCGGATGCGGCCGCCATTGGCGCCGCCCCTCTTGTCGGAGCCGCGGAACGACGCGGCCGCCGCCCACGCTGCCGACACCAACTGTGCCACGGTCAGACCCGAGCCCAAGATCTGGGCTTTGAGCGCGGCGATGTCGTTGGCGTCGATCAGTTCGTGATCACGGGCCGGGATCGGGTCCTGCCACAGCAATGTCTCCTCCGGCACCAGCGCGCCCAGGTAACGGGTCTTGGGCCCCATATCGCGGTGCGTGAGCTTGTACCAGGCCTTGGCGAACTCCACGGTTAGCTCTTCGGGATGCTCCAGCCAGCGTCGAGTGATCTGCTCGTAGACCGGATCGAAGCGCAATGCCAGATCGGTGGTCATCATCGCCGGGGCGTGCGTCTTCGACGAATCGAACGCATCCGGCACCAATCCCGCACCCGCACCGTCCTTCGGAGTCCACTGATGTGCACCGGCCGGCGACTTGGTCAGCTCCCACTCGTAGCCGTACAGGATCGTCAGGAAGCTGTTGTCCCACTTGGTCGGCGACCACGTCCACGTCACCTCGAGACCGGAGGTGATGGCGTCCTTGCCGACGCCGGTGCCGAAGCTGGACTTCCAGCCCAGGCCCTGCTCCTCCAGCGGGGCGGCCTCGGGCTCGGGGCCGACGTGATCGGCCGGGCCGGCGCCGTGGGTCTTGCCGAAGGTGTGGCCGCCGACAATGAGCGCCGCGGTCTCCACATCGTTCATGGCCATGCGGCGGAAGGTCTCGCGAATATCGACCGCCGCCAGCCGCGGATCCGGATTGCCGTTGGGGCCTTCCGGATTCACGTAGATCAGGCCCATCTGCACCGCGGCCAGCGGGTTCTCCAGATCGCGTTTGCCGGTGTAACGGGTGTCATCGAGCCAGGTGTGCTCAGGACCCCAGTACACGTCCTCCTGCGGCTCCCACTCGTCCACGCGGCCGCCACCGAACCCGAAGATGGGCAGCCCCATGTCCTCGAGCGCCACAGTGCCCGCGTAGACGATCAAATCAGCCCACGACAGCTGCTTGCCGTACTTGACCTTGACCGGCCACAACAGCCGCCGCGCCTTGTCCAGATTCGCATTGTCGGGCCAGCTGTTCAGCGGCGCGAAGCGCTGCATGCCGGCGCCGGCTCCACCGCGGCCGTCATTGATGCGGTAGGTGCCGGCGGCGTGCCAGGCCATGCGGATGAAGAACGGGCCGTAGTGGCCGAAGTCGGCGGGCCACCAGTCCTGCGAGGTGGTCATGACCTCGATGATGTCCTGCTTGACCGCGGCCAGATCGAGGGTCTTGAACTCCGCGGCATAGTCGAAGTCGGAGCCGAATGGGTTGATCTCGGCGGGATTCTTCTGCAGGATCTTCAAATTCAACTGATGGGGCCACCATTCACGGTTGGCGTTGCCGCCCTCAGCCGGAGCGGTGCGGCGGCCGTGCGCCACAGGACAGCCGCCGACAGCGGTTTCCGCAATGGGCGGATGTTGGTCAGACATGGGTATTTCCTTTCGAGCAGACGGATTCGGCCCTGTTCGCCGCGGTATCGGCGCGGTCCGAGCCGATTCGTTTACTTGTCACCGGGATTGAGGTAGCGGAAGGCCAGGCCGGCGATGACACCGCCGGCGATCTGGACGATGAGGTAGAGCAGCGTGATCGCGCCGAACATGCCCATGGTCATGCCGCCGAGCAGAACGGCGGGGTTGAACACGCCTCCGGAGATCGGACCGACCGCAAGGGCACCGGCGGCGACGGTCCCGCCGATAGCCAGACCGTAGAAGGAGTTTTGCGGGTGATCCTTACTCGTGGCGACATTGAGTACCACGTAGACCAGAGCGAAGGTGAACAGCAACTCCACGACCAACGCGGCTGTCAGATCATGTCCGGTCGGATGCAGCGAAGCCGGGCTCGCGCCGAGGAGCGCACGGGCGACGACGCCCGCCACGACACCCGCGATCACTTGAGCGCACCAGTAGCCGATCGCAACCGGTAGCTCGATGCGCCCGCGGACCAGCGCGCCCAGAGTGACGGCCGGGTTGTAATGACCACCGGAGATGTGCCCTCCCGCATAGATCATCACGGCCAGCACCGCGCCGATCGCCAAGGGCGCTAATGGGTTGCCGTGGGCAACTGCGAAACAGACGGTGAACACGAGGAAGAACGTTCCGATTGCCTCGACGGTGAGCTTGCGGGCCGTTTCCCGCGCGCGAGTGTGCGAGGTGGTGCACCGAGGCGGTGCATCCACACTGGCGCTTGTCATATCTGACTCCTTTACGAAACTAAACGTACTGTTTGTAAAAGCCAGGCTACCTGGGCAGATGACAACAACAGTGCGGCCAGTACGACGCAGGGCCGCCGCGCGACGTGCGGATCTGCCGACAGTGACGCGCCACGGTTTGTGCAGATCGTTATGAAACCGTTAGTTTCGTTTTGGTGAACGTGCGCCGCCGGGCGCCTTGGATACCGCGGCGTCGAAACTCCGGACCCGGTCCGGAACACGGTGCGCCAGGGAGAGCTTCGCTATTCCGCGGTCTCGCCGGAGGCGTTGCGTCGCGCGCCGATTCCAGCGAGTACGGTGTCGATGACATCGTCGACGAACTCATCGTCGATCACGGCGTGACCATTCAACAGCCGGTGATAAATCGGGCCGTAGAGCATATCGAGCACGGTCTCGATTCGAATCTCGGCGGGAATCTCACCGCGCCCGATGGCCCGCTGCAGAATCAGCCTCCCCTGGTCTCGGCGATGCTCGACGAAACGAGCCCGATACTCGGCGCCGAAGTCCGGCTTGGACAGGGCCTCTACCAGCAGGCCGGCGAGAATGCGCGCATAGGGCCGACTCACGGCTTCCCGCGACCAGGGCCGGAGCAGCGTACGCAGATCCGCACGGACCGACCCGGTGTTAGCCGCGGACGGTATGGCGGCCCACACCTCGTACAGCGCGTCCATGGCGAGCGCTTCCTTGGTCGGCCACCAGCGATAGATCGTGGCCTTGCTGACGCCGGCCGCGGACGCGATCGCGTCCATGCTCATCGCCGGCAGGCCACGTTCGAGCAGCAGCTGCATGGTGGCGGCCAGAATCGCCGTGCGCGCCTTGTCGCTGCGTGGACGACCCCGCCGTGGAGCCGGGCCCGCTTCCCCTTCGGGCATCGCCATACCAGTACCCCTCGATGCTCTATGGATGCATTCAGTCGAATGAAACTATGCGAGTAGTTTTTCAAACGTTAGCCGATGTGACATGCCACCGGAGTCGCCTGCCTGAACTGCGAGGCCGGGAAGAGATGAGCATCACTGCAATGCAGGACGCGTCGCGGCCCGGAGAGCTGTTACCCTTTTCAGAAACTAGACTATCAGTTTAGTAAATCGGAAGCGGAGTTTTCCAGACAGGTATGCCCCACGATAGACCCTGGATGACGAGTTCGATCGGGCGCCGATAGGCGCACGGACGGCATCGCACCGGCATCGGGGAAGGACATTCGACATGAACGGCATCAAGACCCTCGAGATCGCTTGCGGAATCGTCGCCACAGCCGTGCTCGGGCTGCGACTGACCAGGTGGCGCAGCACCCCCCGATCACACCCCTTCACTGTCGCCCTTCTACTGCTGGCACTCGGGGTGATGTTGGGTCAGCCAACCTTTCTGAACACGTGGCTGTCCGCGCACACCGCCGCCGATACTCACTTGGCCAACTTCTCCATCCTGCTCGGCGACCTGTCGATCACAACCGCCGCTGGTTACCTCGGAATTCTTGTCATCGACGCATGGTCACTGGACGTCCTCCGCAATTGGGTCATCCGCGGCGTCGTGTCGGCCGAGCTACTCATGCTGACGCTCTGGGCGATTTCCGATGCCCCACGGATCCCGACCGAATATGTGGGACACCTCGGCGGCCCCGCGACCTTCTATTCCAATGTCGCCACTTTCCCGATCCTCGTTGCCCACCTTGCGATTCTTCTATCGATCCTCGCCGTGCGCGTACCGACCGGAATCCGTACAGCCTTGCTACCACTGGCATTGGCGGCACTACTCGGCATAGCCGTGAGCGCCTTGCGGATCCTCGGCGACGCCACTTCGGACACTGTGACCGCCCTTCTCGAAACGGCCATGCGGCCGCTGACCCTGGGCATGATTTTCCTCTACTCACTTTCCGGCCTGATCGGCTATTTCCTGACCGCGCCGCACCTCCCAGGGGAGCAGCCCGGCCGATTCGACCGCGTCGGCGAGGCCGGGCACCGCTCGCGATCACAGCAAGCCGAGAAGCGGCAGGCGGCGCCGTCCAGCACCTGACAAGTGCTGCATTATCGCGACATGGTATTTGTTATATGAATCACCCCAATGACGGGTCATGCGCCGTCCCAAGCATTACGCTCCGAACATCGATCCGATTGCGCAACATGATGATGCTAATATGAAACAGCAATGGGCAATCGGACACCGAAGGGCGCCAAAATGACACTGAAGTACCTTGATTCCTTTCGAGACGCGGAGTTCGTCGCGAAGTCTGGGCGTCGCCCCTGCAACAGCGTCGATCCCGAAATATTCTTCCCCGCAGGCGGGCACGACCGCGCATCCCGAACCGCATACGCCCGTTCGATGTGCGGGAAGTGCCCCGCGCTACGACAGTGCGCCACCGAAGCGCTCCGCCTCGGCATCAACTATGGAGTCGTAGCAACCGTCGACCTCGGCGACGGGAACTCGTCCAGGCAGAGCTTCGAGGCGCGGCGGACGCTGCGGGCGATCGCGAATGGCAAAGGAGCAGCCTCGAAGGCAAACAACCAATGAATCCTGGGAATGTCCCTTCTCGCGCTTTCCGAAACGAACGCAATCAAATCGATCGTAGGTGTGTCGCAAATGGCCGTGATTCCCGGAACGATAAGCTCGTGCGCCATGAGGCGTTCAGTTTGCTGTCTAGTTGCCATTGCAATGGCTTCGATCGGGTTGATTACCGCACCAGCAGGTAGCGCAGAGAGCGGACGGCCGCCGGCGCCTGCCCTGGATCCCTTTTATGATCAACCGGATTCGCTGAGCGGGCTCGACATGGGACAGGTGGTAGACAGCCGTCCGATCACGGTGAGCACTGTGCCGACCAGCGCCCAGCTCACCTCCTGGCAGGTCAAATATGTCAGCCAGGACACCAAGGGCAGGCCGTGGACCACCATGGCGACCATCATCAAACCCGCCGCCGCGTGGTCGGGTCCGCCGAAACTACTCGCCTTCCTGCCATGGATCGATGTGCTGGACACCGCGTGCAACCCCTCCTACCAGCTGCGGACCGATTACGCGTACCTGGCCTCGACCGGAATGATCGGCGAAATGGTCAACCTCGGCGCAGCTCTGGACCGTGGCTGGACCGTCGTGGTCCCCGACTATCTCGGCCCCGAAAACCAATTTGCCGCAGGCTACGTCGAGGGCCGCAGCACTCTCGACGGCATTCGCGCCGCCCTGAACTTCGCACCCGCCGCCCTGCCCGCCGACACCCGCACGGCGATATTCGGCTACTCCGGCGGTTCCCGCGGCGCCGAATTCGCTGCCGAACTGGCCCCCGGCTACGCCCCTGAGCTGAACCTCGTCGGCACGGCCGCGGGCGGGCTCGTCGCCGATATGGGCGCGTCTGCCGCGCTGATGAACGGCGGACTGTTCGCCGGAATCAATTACCAGGCATCCTTCGGCCTGGCCCGCGCCTATCCGGAGCTCAACCTCCCCTCCTACTTCCTCGATCCCCACTTCGAGCGGGAGCTCGCCACCATGTGTCAGGCCCAGGTGCTGGCCACCTACCCCTTCACCTATGTCCAGGACCGCACCGTCGACCGCGTGTGGCCGCTCGGAGATCCGAATGTCGTCGCCGTCCTCGACACCCTCAAGGCCGGGCGCTACGGCACCCCGAATTCTCCGGTCTACCTGTGGATGGCAGGCGAGGATCAGATCGCGATCACCCCCAATACCCGCGCCCTGGTATCCGACTACTGCACGCGGGGCGTCCCCGTCACCTATGTGGAATATCCCGGCACGGAACACGTCAGCGCCGAGACCGCCGGTTCCGGAGCGGCGCTCGACTGGATCGCGGACCGCCTCAACGGAATTCCCGCGAGTACCACCTGCCATTGACGCCGATCGGCCTGCCCCGTTGCCGGGGCAGGCCGATAAGTGTTGTCGCGGAACGGGACTAGGGCAGCACCTGCGGAACGACATGCGGCGCCAACGCGCCCACGGCTGCCCCGAGGCCCGCGCCGATTCCGCCGTAGATCAGCGAGGCCAGGCCGATGTTCACGGCACCAGCGGCCGAACCCAGGCCCGGAACCAGAATGGCCAGCGGCACGGCCGACAGGGCCGAACTGCCCGCACCCAGCGCCGCGCCGGCGCCCAGCCCGGCGGCCGCGCCATTGGCGACCGGATCGTGATTCTGCGCATTCGGATCGGTGGCGACCGGCTCCAGCGGCAGCGGCGCGGCGGCCGCGACACCCGCGGCTCCCGCGCCGGCGGTCAGCGAAGCAAGCAGCAGCGCAATGACGAGAGGCTTGTGAAACTTCAAGAGACTTCATTTCCTTCAGGGATCGGTACAGGCCGACGGAGCATCGATGAGGGAAGATGCTCCGTCGGCCACGCTGACGACGACCAATCGCCAACGCCCGGCATTGGTGGTCAATGCCGAGATCACAACCAGCAAACGTTGCTGATTTGACTCTTAACGTACCAATTTTGCAACACGCTGATCAAGTCGCGGCATCATGATCCACGACACATCAGGGCGCGCCCGGACTCACGCCGCGCTGCAGAACCAATCGTCGGGCGGATTGTGTTCCAGGATCCCGGCGTACATACGCTCCAATGCGGGACCTGGTTGAACGCCCTGATTTTCAACAAGCAGCCGCCGGGCCCGATGGTAGACATCGAGCGCCTCGGACTGACGGCCGACGCGGTACAGCGCAAGCATGAACAGCTCCACAAGTCGCTCCTGCCGCGGATAGGTCCGAACCAGCTTGCGAAGCTCGGCCACCGCCTGCCACTCGTCACCAACCACGAGCCGAGCGGACTCGAGGTCATTCCACGCAGCGATCCTGCGCTCCTCCAGATAGGCGGCCTCGGAACTACACCTCGGACTCTCACGCACCCCCGAGAGCGCGTCCCCCCGCCACAGCCCGAGAGCCCTCTCCAATAGCAGAATCGCTTGCGCCGGTTCGATTTTCACGTACTTCGACGCGGTGGACAGCAGAGTCAGAAATCTGTTGGAGTCAAGGCATTCCCGCGGCACATCCATGACGTAGCCGCCACGCGTGGTGCGAATCAGATCGGGCAGTGGAGAAATCAGGCGGCGAATGCGAGTCACATTGGCCTGTAGTGCATTTCGCGGATTGGACGGCACCTTCGCAGGCCACAGCTCAGCAGCCAGCTGCTCATAGGAGACCACGGTCCCCGACTCCAGCGCCAAGAGCGCCACAATCGTCTGCATTCGCCTCGATTGTATGTTGGCGGCCATTCCGCCGACGGTCACGGCAAGCGATCCCAGCACGCCAATATCCACCCGCGCACCGTCATTGCACATCTCGAACACACTTTCCTTGAACTCGGATCGATACACGCCACACCCCTCGCTCCGCGAGAGGGCTCCCACCACTACCATGGTGCCATATTGCAACAGCATTTCCCGACAATGGATCGAGTGTACATGCTTGCCCGGCGAACGACGGTGGATGGTGGTCATGGCCGACAATGATTGCGATCGGGTCGCGCCGCTACCGAACCAGCCTCGCTTGCACGATTTGCTGCGCGGAAGTACGTCGCCGACCGGGTCACTCGCCGCGTCCGTTCAGTTCGCACTGGCCTTCCTGATGGCGGCGACTACGGCAGTCGCGTTGGGGGCTCCGCAACTGGCCGTGTTCACCGCGCAGGGAGCGTCCGCAATGCTGTTCGGTGGCCGGACCCCGTACCGCGTGCGCTGGCGAATCATGATCGGAGCGGGCGCGGCCTTGGTTGCGATCTTCGCGATGGCCGCGGCTGCCGGGTGGGTCGTCGGACGATTGCGACTGGGCGGAGCGCTTCCGGGACTGGTCGAAACAGCACTGCTCACGGCCATAGGCGCGGCAGGAGCCTTCGCGGTCACCGCGAATCGGATCGCGGGGCCCGGCGCGTATTTCCTCATTGTTTCCGGTGCTGTCGGTTGGGTTCTCGTGCGCACCGGCACCTCCGTACCAATGCTTGTCGGCAGCGCGGTGCTCGGCGTAGGTGGCGCCCTGGTGAGCATCGCGCCGGGATGGTTGCGGGACCGAACCAAACCGGAACGAGAGGCCGTGGCGGCAGCGGTCCGGGCTCTCGACGAATTCGCCGCCGCGGCAAAGAAATTCGGGAGGGCGGCCACCGGACGCGAGCGCGCCGATGAGGCGTTGCTATTGGCCGGTCAAGCCATTCGGGATTCGACTCCGCCGGATCGACAGCCGAATCCCGCACTGGTCAATGACCTGGCCGCCGCCTACCGACGCGGCGCAGGAGCAATCGATTCCCTCCCGCAGCAGGCCGTGACGCCGCCCCCGTACGGACCGCGAATACCGCGGGGCGCCTGTCGATTGCGCCGCTCCATGCACCGCGACTCCCCCGCGACGGCCGCCCTGATCCGGGTTGCGGCAGCGTGTCTGGCGAGCGGCGGCATCGCAGTGGCCCTCGGCCTGAGCCGACCCCACTGGGCGATCTTCGCGGCGGCAGTGGTGGTCCATGAGGGCCTGCCACGCCTGCAGGCCGTCGCGCGAGGGATTCACCGATTTCTCGGGACCCTCGCCGGCCTCGCGCTCTTCGCCTGCGTTTCGATACTGCTGCAACGCGTGGAGCCGCTCGACTCCGTCATTCCCACGGATCTGATCCCGATCGCTGTGGTCGCGGCACTGCTGCTGTTGACCGTGTGGACCGCACCGCAGAATTACGGTATCAGCGTTGTGTTCGTCACGACTTTGGCCTTACTCGTCACCGAAACAGGTGATCCCGCCATATCACTCACCGCACTGATCGGAGCGCGCGCGATAGAGACCACCATAGGAATCATGGTCGGCATCGCGATCCTGTGGATGATCCTCCCGCGCGCGCATCGCCGCCAACTGCTGTGGGCCGACACCCGTGTCGCACATGCCGCAACCGCCCTGCTGACCGCACTGCACGAATCCCCGCTCACGGCCGCGGAAGTGGCGACATTGCGAACCAACCTGCGCTTCGAACTGGTCGCAGCCGCCGACTGCGGCATCACAGCCGCGACCAACGAACCGACCTGGACCGCACGCCACTGGTCCCGTCACACCGAACTGCTCCGCCTCGGCCACGATCTCCTCGCCGCCTGCTGGCGCGAACCACCCACACACCCGTTCCCCAACCCGCAACAATGGGAAACAGCCATCAGGCACGCCGCGCCGTGAACCTTCCAGACCGGGATAATTTCAGCTTCTCTGCCGAACTACGCCAGATTCGGCCCCTTTCGAGGGCCGGAGAACTGCAACATTTCGGTGAGTTACTGAGCGGCCCGAGAGTCCCAATCATTTGCGACCAGATCCTCTGCTACCAGGTAGACTGTCGTCATATCGTCGACGCCTTCGTAATCGACCATCACACATCTCAGGTGTGTTCCCGGGGGAATGATCACCTCGTTGTTGTCACCGAAACCCAGGAGCGGCAGCCCATCTCGGGTTCTGACCACCATCAGATACGGACTCTCTGCGTGATCGGCATACCTCTGCGCTACCTCCGGGTCGGTGCTGAATGCGGTCACGTCCGCGATCTCCACCCTGGAGCCCGGCGCGAAGACGGCATCGAAGAATTCTTCGTACTCCCAACCCCGCGGCACGGCCGCACTGGACATGACCGTCATCGGCTCGAGATTCTGGCTGTGCTCATGGAACTTCGCGAATGCCGATTCCAATCCTCCGCTCACCTGGCCCGCCTCGGCATATCTCCGCACGGATTCCCGCTCGGAGTCGGTCAGCACATCGTCGAGGAATGCCTGATTCGCCTCGGCCGAGGTCGTGAGATCCGAGAGCTGGAGCTCTCCCCCCTCATCGGTGAATTCCCACGCCCGTAGGTCATCGCCTCGTTCAGCGAGGATGGGGTAGTCCTCGGTGGTCTCGGCGCCCCAGGCCCGAAGGCCACTGCGGCTCACACTCGCGCACTGGTCAGCATTGAGACTCGCCGGCGGGAAAGTGTGATCGAATTGCGGGATGGCCGTAGACGGCGCCTGGTCGAAGGCGATTCGATGCGTTACCGCCGGCCCCTCTTCCGCGGTAATCAGGTCATCCGCGACGAGGTACACCGTTGGTCGATCGCCGATGCCGCGATGATCGACCCGCACACTCCGCAGGCACGTACCGGGCGGGATGATGACTTCGTCCAGTGCTCCGGCTTGACTGAACGATTTCGCCGGTATCCCGTCGTGGGTTCTGATCACCGTCACATATGAGGGTCCCTTCTTGGGATTGGAATACAACAGCGCGACCTCTTTACTGGTACTGAAAGAGGTAACCTGACCTATCTCCACTCTGCTGCCCGGTGCAAAAACGGTATCGAGGAAAGCGGCTGTGTCGCCCTTCCATTCAAGGGGAACGCGCGACCCACGCGCGAGGGTCATCGATTCAGTGTTCGGATTGTATTCGTGGAACTTGGCGAACGCCGATTCCAGGTTGGCCACAAGCGCTTTGATCTCCGGCGTCGGATTGACCTCACGGCCGGTGAACACCGCATTGATCTTGGTATAGGCGGGACCAGTGTACACCGACAGGGCACCGCGCTCGGAGTCTGTGAGTGCGTTGTACAAGAACCGCTTGTTCTCCCTGACCAACGTATCAATCTGCGCGAACTCGAGTTTCCCTTCATTGTCGGTGAATTTCCACGCCCGCAGGTCACCGCCGCGCTCGGCTACGATGGGGTGGTCGCCCGCCGTCTCGAGTCCCAAGGCCCGAAGGCCACTACGGCTCACACCGGAGTGATTCCATAGCGCGTCGTCGTAAGCCCGCTCCGTCGATATCCACTGCTGATGCCCCGTCGACCACGACTCGGCAATCATCGACTCGGTCGCAACGTTGTGGTGGTCGTTGTTCTCCTGCTCCCGGACCAGCGCTTCGTGCTCATCGGCCGGATCGCCGCCATGCGGGGAAGCAGGTTCGTGCGGGGGCGTCAGGCCACGCTCGATCTGTGAAACGAGGGCATCGGGACCCGCGGCCTCGGCGAGAGGCCCGGACTCGCCATCGGCCGGTATTGTACTTGAATCATCCTGTCCGGCACCTAGTTTCGTGAATTCTTCGGCCCGAGCGCTTCCGAGTTCACCAGCATCGACCTCCCGCTCCATCGGATATTCCACGGCAGTAGCCGAAGTCGCGTGATCCACCGGCCCGCCGTACTCGGCGTATACCAGCGACTCTTCCGAGGACCAGCCAACCTCATCGATCGGCCTGGCTGGCGGCTCCGCATCATCCCACGACGCCGCATCACCCAGCAGCGAGTAACCGTCCTCATCGGAATACGGCTGCTCCGGGAGGGATTCGTGCTCCTGCTGCACCAGCGAATCGTCGGGCCGATGACCCTCATCGACGCTGTAAACCTCCGATTCCGCAGGTGCAGCAGTCGAATCGGCTGGGATCGCCAACGACTCCAGCGCCGTGACCGGCTGTGCGGCCGAATCGATCTCACGAGATTCCCCGGGGGGATTCGCTTCGGCTGCCTTCGACTCCACCTTCACGGATTCCGCCAGAGCCGTCGAGTCGGTTCCGGTCGCGGCAGCGGCTTCCGTGCCGACCCTCGCATCCGCATGTGCGGTCGACCGTGTTTCCTCCGGCATTCCAGGGTCGACGGCCTGGCCGCGTGGCCGCTTGGCCGCGAGTTCACCGGCTTGGGGTTTCTCCCCGAATGCTTCGGATCGCACAGTCGCGGAGCCCTTGCCGGCAGCGGAAGCGTCCGGCTTCCCCGCCGGACCGGCTCCATTCTCACCACGCGAAGAAGTGGCGGCACCGGAGGTCGTGCCCGCTGGAACCGCCGCCTCCGAGACCTTTGCCGCGCTCGATTCCATTCGCGTTTCCGCCGCACCCGGCGAACCCGCGGTTCGCCGCTCGCTCGCTGTCTCGCTTGCGGCGATGTCCACACGCGGACGCTTGGCCGCAGGCTCATCCGGATACGACTTCTCCCCGAAGGCGTCGGACGCGGATCGAGCGGTGGCCGAACCCTTGGCGACATTCGCCTGCTCGGTCGTGCCGGTGACCGCCGCCTCATGACCAGCCATGGTCTCGCGCGGGGTGGTTCGGATTTCGGTGCGAGGGGAATCGAGATTCGTGCTCGCACTGGCCGGCCGCACCAAGGACTCCGGGCGCTGGACCTCGTGGGTAGTCGCGCCGGGCCAGGACTGGGCACGGAATTCGGCCGGACGTCCAGTGAGCCCGCCGCGCGCCACGGCTCCGCCTTCGGGCTGGACGGTCGGCACGTGCGAACGAATCGCGGATCCCTCGGTCGTGACCGCTGCCGATGTCGCCCCGACACCCCCGGCGTTGGCTGTTCCGGATGCCGGCACGGCAGGCTCCGGTCCCGCAGAGGCCAAACCACCACTGCTCGAGGGGTTCTCCCCCAATGCGGGCTCGGGTGCTTCCGCTGGCTGCGCCAACGGCTCCGGGGAGGAGGACACCGATGGCGACACGGCGTCGACTTCACCTGGTGAGCTTTCGGCCGAGCTCGCCAACGGCTCGTCCGGCGAGGCCGAGGCCGACCCAGCGCCTTCCGTCATCGCTTCGCCGTCATGCGACGTGTTTGTCTCGTGCCCCGGAGTCTCCGGCGTTGTCGTCTCGATTTCCGAAGCGTCAGCGTTCGATCCGCTCGATCTCACACCTTCCTCGACCGGTGCGTTCACCTCGGGAACCTGCGGCTCGCTGGACGATTCTGCTTCCGCGCTCGGCTCCTCGGCACCGCCTGTGGTCGCGGTCTTGGGCGGCTCCTTGATGGAGCCGATCGAGCCGATCGCCGCGGGGGCCACGACACCGATGAGGCTGCGGGGGTCGAATTCCTGCCATTCGCCCTCTACCGCGCTGTTGAAGGCGTATCCGGCGCCTTGTCCCGCTACGCCGGTCACCACGCCGTTCGTGAAACTGCGGCCCACCCGGCTCCAGGCCGATGTCGCTTCGCCGAAGGCCTTGCTCATCAGGCTGTCGGCGCCCATGCCGATCGGGGTGGTCACCGCGGCGCCCACCGCGGCGCTCGCGACGGCCATGCCCAGTTGCTTGCCGTCGATGTGGTCACGGTGGCCGCGCAGGATCTGGTACTCCTGGATTACGAATTCCACTGCGGCAGCTTGTGCCGCTTGCTCCACGATGGCTGTGATCAGCTTCTTCGCGATTGTTCGCACGGTGGATTGGGCGACGGCCTCGGCGGCGGGAATTTCGGCCGATGTGGCACCCAACGTCGCTATCGCCTCGATGAGCTGCGCCGCCAAAGTGGCCAGGGTATATACGATTTGGAGTTTTGCGTACTCGATTTGAGTGCCGGTGGCCTTGGCTTGGTCGCCCAGGGCGGTGAAGCTGTCGGCCAGGGTTTCCAGGGAACCGTCGCCGGAGATCATGGCTTCCAGCTGTTTGCGGACTTCTACCGCGCCATCGCCGGTGTAGAACGCCTCGGCTTGGCGGACCACGTCCTTGGCGTCGGGGACGAGGGCTTTCAGGTCGCGGGCCTTCGCGTACCAGACCTCGGCCAGCTCGAACATCTTGTCCTCGTCGCCCTGTGGCCATTCGCTGCCCGCGATCCACGACACCCATTGCAGTTCCTCGGGAATCACGATGCTCATCGGGCCGTCCTTGCCGCCTGGGAGCCGATCACGATGGTCGCCGCCGTCATCGGGCGAGCCGATCGGTGGAGCCCTGTTCATTGCGGTCCAGGGCGTCGGCGGATTTGGTGAGCATGTCGGCGAACTCGTGCAGCAATTTCGATTTGAACTGGCCGGCCTCGCAGAGGCCGTCTCGCCGCTTGCGGTAACCGTGCTCACCCTCGGCGAACTGGATGCCCGGCTTGTCATCGCCCCACGGGGTGCCCACGGCGGCCAGGGAGGTTTCCAATGAGGTTGCGACCTGTCCGATATTGTCCGCCAGGTGCGCGAGCTGCTTTGCGGCACTGCGCATATCGTCCATATTCGCGGAGACGTTTTTCGCCATGATCACTCTCGATTCTCGAAAAGACTACGAAGATTAGGGGCACAGATTCGACAATGCGATTCGCATATCGCAGGCTTCGATGCGCATGAGCGCGTCAGGGCTCAGGGCGCGCAGGTCGATGCTGTCGTCCTTGGCGAGCCGGTATTCGCGTTCCTCCTCGGCCGCCTCGATCACATTGCGGACGAAGCGGCCGTTGCCGACGACGTCGATGGCGCGCCGTTGCTGGCCGGATTGGTCGACGTCCTGCTGTCCGTAGAGCTCGGCGCAGGTTTCCACGAGGAGCGCCAGGGCATCGTCGGCGACGACCGAATCGCGTTTTCGGGCAATGTAACAGCCGATCTGGCCGAGCTCCTCCGCGGTGTAGGAGGCGAATTTGATGCGCTTGGCGAATCGGGATGCCAGGCCGTCGTTGGCCGCCAAGAGTCGATCGATTTCGCCGTCGTATCCGGCGATGATCACCACCAGCCGGTCGCGATCGTTCTCCATTCGCGCCAGCAGGGTGTCCACGGCCTCGCGGCCGAAGGCGTCGCCACCGGAGAGACCCGTCTGGACCAGCGTGTACGCCTCGTCGATGAACAGCACACCGTCCATAGCGCTGTCGATGAGCTTGTCGGTCTTGATCGCGGTGCTGCCCAGATGCTCGCCGACGAAATCCATGCGCTTGGCTTCGACCACGTTCTCGGTCTTCAGAATGCCCAAGCCGCAATAGATTTTGGCGACCACACGGGCAATGGTGGTCTTGCCGGTCCCCGGTGGACCGGTGAACGCCAGATGCTGGCCGCGCGGCACGCTCGCCAGTCCGTTCTCGGCACGAATCTTGGCCAGGGTCGCGGTCGACTGCAGCTTCTCCACCTGAGTCTTGACCGCTGCCAGGCCGATCTGATCCTCCAGTTCGACGCGGGCCTCGGCCAGAATGCGCTCGGCTCGGTCGCGCTGCTGTTCGGCTTCCTTGCTCTCGACCGACGGCGCCGAGGCCGGATCCCAGCGATCGGTGCGCGCGTCGATCTGCTCGGGGGTCGTCAACACGAGTCGGCAATCCGGATCACGCAGCGCCCTGGTGTTCTCCTCGAAATCCGGCGCCTGCGAATACACCATCTCGAACAGCGCCCGCGCCTCGTCTTGATTTCCCATCTCGCGCAGGCACAGGCCGCGCGTGAACATGGCGGTCAGCCGCACCGCGGGAATCGGCCCCTGCTCGGCCAATTCCATCCGGCGAACGGCCTCACCGAACAGCCCCAGATGCGCGCACGCGGTGCCCACCATGACATGGGCGCCCGCGGCCAGGAAGGCATCGGGCCATTGGGCCGAGCTCACCAGCACCGTCATGACATCGGGCCAGCGTTCGGCGGTCAGATGCAGAACCGCGCGCACATAGGCGCAGATCCGGTCCTCGGCCTCCGGATCGCCCACCGCTTCGCTGCGCCGACGGCGGTCGAGCTCGTCGAGCAACTGTTCGGCCTCGGCGTACTCCCCCTCGTCGATCAGCTGGCAGGCCATGGCCAGCCAGATCTCGGTCGAGGTCGCCAACCGGTAGGTGAGGTACCGGCCGACCTGGAATCTGCCCGCCAGCGTCCGCGGCGGCAAGCCGAGTCGCTGCTGTTCGCGATACAGCGATACCGCACTGGTCCGGCGCAGGTTGTACAACACGTCCCGGGACTTGTCCTCAGCGGCGGCGCGCCCCAGCCACGCATCGCACATTTCCGGGTCCAGCTCGGTGGCACGCTGGAACGCGCGCCTGGCGTAGTCGAGATCGGGTGCGGTCTGCTGACCGTCGACGACCACGCCCAGTGCGAGCACGCCCGCCTTGAAAACCCGTTGCGCCTGCTGTGTATCCATCACCGCGGCATCTCCTTCTTCGCCCGGGCCTGATCGTCCGGTGCGCTCGCGGGCAGCGCGGCCGCACCGGCATTGAACGCGTTCACCGCATCCGCGCGCTCCGCGAACACTTTCCGTACGGCGCTGTCCGCGGTCGCGACAATGCCGGCGGCCAGCTCGCCCGCCGACAATTCCGTCACACCCCTGGTCAGTTCGAGATCGAGCAGGGCGCCATTGCCGTCGACCTCCACGGTGACGACACCGTCGGGTGAACTCTCCCGGACTCGCATCGCGGCGATGGCCGCATTCAATTCCTGAATTCGCGCGAGACGCTCGTGCAGCTCGCGCACCAATTCGTTCATGGCGTTATTCATCGGGCTGCTCCAGCCAGCTGCGCGGCTCGTAGGCGTCGGGCGCATCGGCGTCCGAATCCCCCGGCCGGGGTAGCCCCAGCAGGTCGAGCACGTCGTCGGTGAGCCCCGCGGTACCGGCCAGCAGCTCCCGGCGCGCGAGACCGGCCCGGTGCGCCGACGCCCGGCACACCCGGAGTATGTCGCCCGCCAGATCCGCTGGATCACGCCACAATTCGGCCGGATCCAGCCGCATGGCAATGGGCAGGCCCAATTCCGTTGCGGTAACCGAAATTCCGCCTCCCCGGGAGGTCGCCGTCGCCGTCGTGAATATCGGCTCCGATGGTGGTGCTGTCTCGCTCACTATCCGCTCTCACCTTTTCTCCGCTATGCCCGCGCGCGTTCGCGGAAGTAGTCCAGGCCGCCGCCGGCGCCGGATTCGCGCCGGCGTTCGTTCTCGCGCTCCTCGAGTGGTCCGCTGGACGGCCTGCCCTCGGCCGCTCCCGCCAGGGCCGTCTTTCCGCCCACCACCGGTTTGACCGCTCCGGGGGAATCGCCGAGCACCTCCTCGAGGTTCTCGGCCGAATCGAGGTATCGCGCGCGCTTGGAGTTCTGTCCCTGGCCCATCCCGGCGCCCGCGCCCATACCGCCCGGGGTACCGGGCATGCCCGCCATCGGCGACTGCGACTGCGGCCGAGTCGCCGACGGGGTCGAGGCGGGCGGCGTCGCCCGGGGAAACAGCGCCGAACTCACCGGCACGCCCAAAGGCGCGCCACCGCCGGCGGAGCCGCCGCCTCCGCCACCGATATCCGGCGTTCCCAAATCATCCGACGGGAGATCGGGCGGCGGCATATCCGGCATCTTCGGTGTGTCCTTGGGCATCAGGCTCTGCGCCTGACTGCCCAATTGGCTTGCGGTGCTGAGCAGGCTCGCCAGTTTCTGCCAGTCGAATGTGCCGCTCTTGTCGGGGGAAAGCCTCGGAGTCTTGATATCCGGCATCTGCGAATAGACGTCCCGCAGCACCTCGGAATAGTTGTTCCGGTAGGCGCTCCGGAGGCCGTTGACATTCTTACGGCTGCCCGTAAACGCCTGGAAGAGCGCCACCTGGGAGGCGACATAACCCCCCAGATCACCGAGGCGCCGCATGGCGGCGATCTGTGTCTTCGCCAGTTCGACGTACGCGGTGCACGCGCTGATCGCTGTCTCCCTGCCGTTGCCGGACCAGTCCGACTGCGGGATCGCGGTGATTTCCGCGGCGAAGTCGCCGAACGCGGCCTCCATCTCGTTGGCCAGCCAGCCCCACACCAGCGCAACCTGGTTCACGCCCTTCGGGTTCGCGCCTTGCTGAAGATGCGAGAGATCGGGATAGCCGTAGCTGTCCGGATTGTCGAGTGGAAAGGGCTCGCGCTGTTGTCCGCCATCCGGCCGCGGATGGTAGGGCGGCGGCGGGGCGGGCGGCGGTTTCGGATCGACGAATGCCCCCGCACCGCTGCTCGGCGGCTTGTCCGGGACAGTGATGTCGGCGAAGTTCTTCGCCGAATCGGCATCGTTGTTCTCGAAGGCCTTGCCTGCCCGGACGAATGCGTCCGCCAGCAGCTGCATGACGGATCGATACCAGTCGACCGCATTGCCGAAATCGTCGGCAATGACATTGTGCTCGGACAGATACTTTCGCGCCGATTCGGTATTGGCCGAGTTCTCCAGCGTGCCGAGAATGTCCAGCGGCAGGTGCACGGCATCGACCTGGGCTTGCACGTTGAGCAGCTTGCCCACCACCGCGACGCACGATTGCGCACACTTGTGGGCGACATGCCACTCCAGGCGCACCGCGCCCCATTTCGCACTGCGGTCGAACGCCTTGGCGTCGTCATAGGCGCCGTCGTACTGTTCACCGCCCATGCGCGGACCCTGACGCGCTCGATTCGGCGTCCGCTCGGCGGCGGCCATCGGGCACCGCTGCCGCGCCCACTCCGACGCGCTCACGATCGCCGTCGGCGTCGGTGAGGCGCCCGGTCGCATGCGGCGTGGTCACCGCGGCGCCCGCGACAGACGGAATCGGCGGATCGGACGGCGCCTTGTTCGTCGCGTGCGCGGACACCGCGGTCTCGTCCGGGCGGTCACGTTCCGTGGTCCGCCCGCCCATCGGTGCGATCGACGGATATCTCGACGCGCGGTCCTGCGCAGGCGTGGAAAGGGCGGCGCGCGGAAAGGTTCCCGCGGCCACCCACGGGGACCCGTTCTGCGGGGCGCTGCCCCCACCGCCGTTCGGCGCATCGACGCCCACCCCGGCGGACTGTGCGACCGGAGACGCTACCGGCATCGATCCCGACTGTGCCGCACCGTAATCCGGTATCGGCCCGATCCCGGAGCCACCGGCGCGCGGGAAGGTGAGCCCACCACCGGCCTCGCGTCCCGAGATGCCCTGGACATGGACGTTCACGTCGAACGAGCCGTCACCGGAATCGGACTTCTTCCCGCCGGTCGCGTTGAGCCCGTTCGCACCGGAGCCGTATGCCTCGATGACAGGCAATCGGGCGTACACCCATTGCAGCGCCAGCAGATAGTCGGATTCGAATCTTTTCTGCAGCGGTCCGAGATTCTTCGGATCCGACGGCCACAGCTGGAAGTTCTCCAGCTGCGAGGCGATGAAGCTGTCCATCCGGCCGATGGCCTGCATCGCGGCGGTCTGCTGTTTTGCCAGCGTGACGTATTGATTGCAGATATTCGTCGCGCCCTGCCTGCCCTGTCCCGACCAGTCGGAGTCGGAGATGCCATTGATATCCGCCGAGAACTCGTCGAAAATCAGATCCATCTCATTCGCCAGCCATTTCCACGCCAGCGCAACCTGATTGGCGCCCTTGGGATTGGCGGTGTTCTGCAGATTGTGCAGATCGGGATACTTGAACGACGCGGGATTGTCGATCGGCAAACTCGAGCGTCCCTTGACCGGCGGATCCTTGGGCGAGGGGACCGCCGTACCCGGATCCGTCGGCGGCGGCGCGGGATTGACGAAGGCTCCAGCGCCGGTGGACGGCGGTTTCGTCGGAGCGATGATGTCGCTGAAGTCGGTGGCCGATTGCTGTTCGGTCTGTTCGTAGGACATCCCCGCATCCACGAACGACTCGATGAAGACCTGCATCACATTGACATGGCCGTCGATGGCCGATGCGAAATCGTCCGCGATCTGATTGCGCAGGGTCAAATACGTGCGCGCGGCCACCACCGTGGACCCGTCCATCAGAGTTCCGAAACTGCTCAGCTGCAGCCGGAGCCCCTGCGACTGTCCCTTGACGTTCAGCAATTTGCCGATGACGTCGACACAGGCCTGCGCGCATTTGTGGGCGACACTCGCCTCGAGCTTCAGGTCCGAGTACTTCACATCATTGTCGAACGAGTACGCACCGTCGATCAGGTCGTTGTACGCATTGTCACTCATACCGAGCTCCTTCCAGCCTGCGTGCCAGACCGGCCACGGTGGGCAGGTCGTAGACGGCTTGCACCGGTAACCGAACCCCGGCCATCACTTGGATCAGCGTGGTCAATCGTGAAGCGGCCAACGATGATCCGCCCAGATCGAAGAAGCTGTCGTCGGCTCCGACGCGCTCCACGCCCAGTACTTCCGCGAACAATCGAGCCAGCGTTTGCTCGGCCCGGCCGTGCGGAGTTCGATAGCGGGCGCCGCCACCGGGCGCCACGTCCGGAAGTCCGGACACATCGAGTTTGCCGTTGACGGTCAGAGGGATCCGGTCGATCCGGACCACCTGCGGCACCATGAACTCGGGCAGTCTGCTGCCCACATACCGGCGGATCTGCTGCGCGTCCACCGATTCCGGGCCATTCACCACCACATAGCCGACCAATCGCCGCGCTCCGTGGCCGACCGCGTCCCGGACTGCCACGGCCGCCTCCGACACCCGCGGATGCGACAGCAGAGCCGCGCGCACCTCGGCGGGCTCGACGCGAAATCCGTGCAGCTTCACCTGCTCGTCGGCGCGGCCGAGGAATTCCAGCTCCCGTCGCGGCGTCCACCGCGCGAGATCGCCGGAGCGATACAGGCGATCACCCGAACCGAACGGGTCCGCCACGAAACGCGCCGCGGACAGCCCCGGCCGGCCCCGATATCCGCGCGCCACCTGCGCGCCGCCGATATACAGCTCGCCCGCCACTCCGATCGGCGCGGGCCGCAGCCGATCGTCCAGCACCAGGGTGCGCACGTTCCCGATGGGAGTACCGATGACACTCGCCTCCGACCGGGTATCCCCGACCTGCGCGCGGGTCAGATGCACCGCGCATTCGGTGAGCCCGTACATGTTCACCAGCGTCGGAGCCGAACCGTCCGCACCGCTCGGCCATTCGATCACCCGGTTCTCGCACAGCGCCTCCCCCGCGAAGATGACCATGCGCAGCGACGGTGCGGGCACGGCGAGCCGGTCGGCGGCCTCGATGAGCCGATACGCCGCGGAGGGCGTCTGATTCAGCACGGTCACGCCGGTCTCGACCACCAAGCGCCACAACATATCCGGATCACGGATAGCCCGGCGGCCGGCCACGACCACGGTCGCGCCGTGCACCAGCGCGCCGAGCAACTCCCAGACCGAGACGTCGAAGGCCGGTGAATGCGCCCAGGCCCACACGTCATCGGGCCCGAACTTGCCTGATTGTTCGGTTACCGCAAGCAGATTGACCAGATTGCGGTGGGTGACCGCGACGCTCTTGGGCTGTCCGGTGGACCCGGAGGTGTAGATGACATACGCCGAGTTCTGCGGGCGCGGCCGGACGAGCCGATCGTGAATATCGGATGCCGGGACATCGGCGACCAGATCGTCGAGAACCAGCACCTCGGCGGACTCGAACCGATACGCATCGGCCCGATGGGAGATCACGACCGCCGGTGCGGCGTCGGTGAGCATCCAGGAGATTCGTTCCGTGGGATATTCCGGGTCGATCGGCAGGCACGCCGCGCCGGTCGCGAGCACGCCCAGCCATACGGCCGCCAGGTCCGCCGACCGCTCCATGACGACGGCCACCACCGATTCGGGGCCGATATCGCGGTCGAGCAAGGTCGCCATGACCTGCGTGGCCCGCGCCGCCAGTTCGGCGTAACCGCATCGGCTGCCGTCCGCGTCGAGCACCGCGAGCGCATCGGGCGTTTCGGACGCCCGCGCGGTGAACTGTTCCCAGACGCTCGGCCGCTCGACCTCCATACAGGTGTCGTTCCAGGCGAACAGAACTCGGTCACGCTCGCCTGCGGAGAGCAGTTCCACCTCCGATACCGGGGCATCGGGATCGGCCGCCACCGCATCCAGCACGACCTGCCAGCGCTCGGCGTAGGCGACCAGGTCGGCCTCGCTGTAGTACCGGGCATCGGCATCGAATTGCACAGCCAGGCTGCCGTGTCCGCTGGGATCGTAAGTGACAGTGGCCATCAACTCGTCCGCCGTTCCGGACAACCGTTCGATGTCGACCGTTCCGCCGGGCAGGTCGAGCCTTCCGAAGGCCGGCATGACGCTGATGGTGGGGCCGAAGGCGGCGGGTCCGCGCCAGGCCGCTTCGCGACTGATCTCCGAGAGCGGGTAGCGCCCGTGCACGATGGCGCGCCGCAGGCGTTGCGAGAGGTCCGCGCAGAATTCCCGGAACGAGACCTGGGGAGCGAATGACACCGGCAGCGGTACGCGATTGGCGAACAGGCCCGGTGTGCGGCGCGACCCGCCGCGCCGATTCGACAGGGCCACTTGGGTATAGAAGCTCTCCCGCCGCAGGTGGCCGCGAAAGAGCACGCACGCCGATGCGGTCAGCAGCATCGGCAACGAGGCACCGAGCCGCTCGGCGAGAGCACGAATCCGATCAGCCGCGGGCTCGTCCACGATCGCGGAAGCGCGAATGGTCTTCTTGCTCTTCGACTGTCCGGAACCAGGAAGCCGAATCCGCTCCCTGGCCTGCCGGGTGATCTCACGCCAGTATTCGCGATCCCGCTCGTATCTCCGGGAGTTGCGGTAGGAGTTGAACTCCCGGTGGATCTCGTCGGCGGAGGCGTACCCGCTCGGCGGCGGTTCCAGGCCGTGCACGGCAGCGGAATAGACGTCGACGAGTCGTTTTCCCAGCAGCGCCGATCCCACGCCGTCGTTCACGATGTGGTGTGAGACGAATATCAGATAGCAGCGGCGCGCGTGGATCTTGACCAAGGTGGTGTGGACGAGTCGATCGCGATCCAGCCGAAACGGTTTCGCCGCCAAGGCGGCGAGCAGCTCGTCGGCGGACCGTTGCGGATCCTCGTCACCGCTGACGTCCACGAAATCGGGCCGCCAGGGCGCCTTCCGCAAGGGAGCGGTGGTCAGTTCACCATCGCGCATGGTGAAGACGCAGGCCAGGGATTCGGCCTCGTCGATGACGGAAACCATCGCGTCGAGCATGGCGGGCACGTCCACCGCGGCCCGGATATCGAGATATCCCGCGATATTGTTGGATGTCTCGGGCTCGAGCATTTGCGCCAGCCACAGTGCGTCCTGTGCGGTCGTCGCCGGACGCTCACCTGTCGGGTCGGATACGGAAACCATGCGATCGCCGATGCCTCAATCGCCCGATTCGGGCGAGCCGATCGACATCGCGGCGGTCACGACTGCGCTCCGTACACCGGAATATCGGGCAGGCGATCGTAGATTTCGTTGAGGAGCTTCCGATATCCCTCGTAGATCTTCCGCAGACCGGATTCCTGGCAGCATTTGCCCAGATCGTTGTAATCCGACTTCGCCTTCGCGATGTACTGCGCGACGTATCCGTCCCACTTGCCGATGCTGCGCATCTCACTGGTTTGTTTCTCGGCATTTTTCACATAATCTCTGCACGTCTTCAGCGCGGTGTCCTTACCGACACCGGACCAATCCGAATCCGATATTCCATTGACCTTCGACAAGAACTCCTGGAACACCAGATCCAATTCATCCGCCAGCCATTGCCAATAGGCCGCGACACCGTTCACGGCCTTGCCGTCGGCGGTGTCCTTGATCTTCACCAGATCGTCTTTGTTGTAGGAGTCGGCATTGTCCAAGCGCATCGGATCCCGGCCTGCGGGCAGGGTTACCCGATTGGTGAGATCATCGACACTGCTGTTATCTGCGCCGGTCGGATCCGTAGGTGTGGGCTGAGGCTTGACGAACGCACCAGACCCATCGGTCGGAGCCTTGTCCGGGACGACGATATCGTTGAAATCGGTCGCCGAGCCTTCTTCGTTGTTCGCATAGGCCAAGCCCGCGTCGACGAAGGCGTTGGTGAGCACCCGCACAGTGGCGAGATGGCCGGTCAACGCGGAATCGAGCTGATCGACCACCGTCTTGTGCTGGGTCAGGAACGTCTTCCACGGCGGCGTGGGATTGCCGCTGGGAAGGACGCCCAGCGCGCTGTCCGGCAGCCTCAGATTATCGATCTTCTTTTGCACATTGAGCAGCTTTCCGGCCATATCGGTGCACGCCTGGGCGCATTTGTGCGCGACGCTCGCCTCGAGTTTCAGATCGCCGTACTTGGCATCATTGTCGAATGTAGTGCCGCCATCGATGGCATCGTTGTACGGATCATCGCTCACTAAATCGCCTCCGAACTCAGATCGTCGAGCTGGATGGAATGGCCGGGCGACGATTCCCGGTCCGCGGATTCGAGGACATCCGCAATGGCCGAATCGATCATTGCGATCATGCGGGTCCGGTCGACCGGGACCGCCAACGGGCGGGCGGTGACGGCGATGGCGTAGCGGCCATCGTCCTCGAGGTCACGCCACGCCACCCATCGCGACGTGATACCGCGCGGACCGTAGATCGAATGCCCCTGAGCGATCTCGATCGTTCCCAGGTATGTGGCGGGCGCGCGCATGAACGCCGCCTCGCGATCCTCGACCGAATCCTGGGCGTCGACGCTCACGGCCGATCGGCCGCCGGAATAGTCCATATCCTGATTGGCGACGCCGGGCAGCTCGTCATCGATCGCATGCAGCATCAGAACCGGATCCATTCGCCCGGCGGGCATTTCGGGCAGCTCCGCACACACCGCGCGGCTCAGGCTCGGCGCCTCGTGTTCGGTGATCACATAGCCGCCGCTGTGCCAGATGGTGGCCCCGGGCCGCTGCCGGATCAGATAGCAGTGCTTCGCGGTGAGCGCCGCATAGAGGCGCACCCGCGCCCGCGGATCGTCCGGATCCCGGCCGTCGAAACCCTCGACCCGAATCCGGACGTCCGGCCGGGCCAGGACATCGAGCACGGCACCGAATCCGTCGTCCATGACATCCCGCATGCGCTCGCGGATATCCGACAATTCGCGTTCGTAGTCGTCGAGCATGGGTGTGTTGCTGAGGAAGGTCAGCGGATGCGGTAGCGATTCCCGCCGTTTGTCCGCCGTCCACAACGCCACCAGCTCTACGTCGCCGAAACTCCATGTCCTGCCCACGGCATTAACTCCCTGATTATCCGATCTGCTGAGAAATGACGCGCTCAGGCCCCGAACATGCCGCCGATTCGCTTGTCGACCTGATGTGCACTATCGTGCGCGTTCTGCACCGCAGCGGCGGCGCGTGAAAGGGTGTCCTGCACCTCGCCGATCGCACCCATCAATTTGCGATGGGCGGCCGTGAAGGCCTCCGACCCATCGCCCTGCCAGGCGGCGGACAGGCGATTCTGCGCATCGTTCGCATCCTGTCCGTGCTGTTCGAATGCCTGCCGATGAGCATCGAGTTCGCTCACCAGGGTATTGATGGCGCCGGAGTCATAATGCATGACGTCGGACATGTGATCGCACCTTTCGTACTACAGAGAAATAGGGAATTGCCGAGCCGGATGGAATCAGGCCAGGCTGGTGAACGACTGGCCGATATTCTCGTCGGCGTTGCCGAGCTGGGAATTCGACTTCCCCAGCGAGACATTGACCTCGTCGAGCGCGCGATGCAGCTTGGTGATCGACTCGTTCAAACGCTCGTGCGCCTGCGAGAACGCCCCGTAGGCCTGGCCTTTCCAGCCGCTGCTCGCGGCGTTCACGCTCTGCGACAGGCGCTGTGCCGTCGACTGGATCTGCGGGACTACATCACCGTACTGCTGATTAGCTTTGCGGAACGCCTCATGATCGATCTGAATTCCACTCACAGCTTCACACCTTCTCCCGTGACGGGTGATTACAACATAGAATCGCAAGTGCGAGAGCGCTGAAACTTAACGCCTTCGGGCCACTCGCTCCACCCCTGTCGTCAAAGTAGCAGACAGATAGCTGAACATCCAGGCAAGACGAATTCCTCAGCAGAAACTCAGGCATGGACACAGATACTTGCAGTTCTCGTACAAAGAATTGACAAGTGGCTGACAGATAGCTGACATTCAGTTGATTGAATGGCTTTTCTGCAATCACCCGGCAATACTGAGACAAAGCGGAGTTTGGATTGCTCAGAGAATCGAGGTTCCGAATGAACGAGATCCATATGATCCCCGATGTACTGCGCGAATACGCCGGACTAGCCGCGGAGAAGGCCGCGCGCATCACGGCCGCCGGCACGATCGACCAATCCGCGAATATCGCGGCCGCAGTGCCGGTCTTCGGGCTGATCGGGCAGGAGTTCCTCGCGGCGTTCGTTCCGGCGCAGGCCAGCCACATCTCGTCGGTGCTGGGCCTGGCCGAGGTACACGCGGCCACGGCGGCGGCGGCCGCGCGGGCGGCCGATGCCTACGAGGCCACTGAGCGCCAGTCCGCGGCCGCCATCGCGGCGATCGTCCCGTAGCCGTCATGGCCACCGTGCCACCCGCCGGTCCCGCGAATCCGCCCGCGCCGCCGCCGAATCCGCTGGTTCAGCAGATCGACGACGTGCTCCGGCAATGGGGTTTGCCCCCGCTGCCACCGCCGCCCCCGCCACTGCCGCCGCTGCCGGGGCTGCCGCCCTTGCCGATCATCGATCCGCGGGCCTTGTTGCAGCCCCTCACCGACGCGCTGGGCAGTTTCGGCTCCGGCAAGCTCGGCGGTCCCGGCCGGATCGATCCGTCTCAGGTCATCAGCGGCGTCAGCACCGCACTGCAAATGATCATGACCATTACCGAGCTCGGCATCATGGGCTACTCGCTGCTGCAAGGCGACGGGGCCGACAATCTCAAGCAGAAGAATCAGGACTCACAACGTAACAGTGAGCAGCTGATGGCCCAGGGCCGACACATCTCCGGCGTCCTGGGCTCGGCCGCACAGACCGTGGCGATGGGCGCGTCCCAGGTGGCGGGCATTATCGCCGAGTACATCGCGACGGCGATCGGGCTCGGCCCCACCCTGGTCACACCGGTGGGCCAAGCGCTGCTGGTGGAGCAGAGCGCCGAAGCGGGCGGCCGGGCCGCCGCCGTGACCGCGTCCACGCACGTCCAGCTCGGTGTGCACGCGGGCGAGATGGCCACGGCCGGACTGCCGGTTTCCCTCACCAAGGCGCCGCGGGCCGAGCAATTGCTGGCAATGCTGACCGTCGCCGAGAAGGCCACCTCGGTGCTCGGCCAGGCCGCCGGTTCCTTCGCCGATATCGGTGCGAAGTTCGGCGCGGCGCCCGACACCCCGGCACTGTCCACCATTTCCGCGCCCGACCCGCCGGCGCCGCTGGATATGCCCGTCGCACCACCCGCGGTGCCGTCGCCCCTCACCGGTGAGCCGCCGCGGCGGCTCACCGCGTACGGCGGCGGGGCGGTCACGACCCGCGAGATCGCCGGCCGTCCGGTCGCGGAGCCGGTCAGCGCGACCGGCAAACCGGTGGCGGAATCCCTCGCGGAACCGATGCCGATGGCGCCGGGCGCTCTCGGATCGGGTTCGGGAACCGTGCTCACCACCGACGAGGCGCGCCGGGGCGCGCACAATGCCGCCTCCGCCGAGAACGGCCGCGAAATCGTCGGCGAGGTGGCCGGACTCGCGTATCCGACCGTCGGCGAAACGGGATGGACCTAGCACCGCACAGGAAAGGAGCCATCGTGGGCACCACGATCACTGTCGATCCCGAACGGCTGCGCGCCGCCGCAGCCCGTATCGACCGGCTGGCGTGTCAGCTCGACGAGCGGCTGCGGGCCGCGGCCCCCGGGCTGCGTCCCCCGCCCGCTGGCGCCGATGAGGTATCGGTGCACGCCGCGAACACCTTGGGCACGGTGGCCTCTTCCTATCTCGACGATGTCCGCACCTGCCTCGGTGAGCTGCGCACGATCGCGGCGGCGCTGCATCGATCGTCGCGAACGGTCGAGCGAACCGAGGATGGCGCCGCGGCCGCACTGCGGGCGCACTGAGCCCGCGGCAGCCGCACCGGCAACTTCCTCCGAGCTGAGTGAGCGATCGATATGACTGGCCAAGACGACAACGGATTCACCGGGGTGCTGTGGGACGCCAGGCCCACGGCACGGCTCATTGCCGACTTGAACACGGGCCCCGGGGCCGCACCGCTTCATACGGCCGCCGCGGCCTGGGCCGATCTCGCGGCGGCCTGCCATGACGCCGCGACGGAGTTCGGCGCGATCGTGGCCGAGATCGGCCGCGCCTGGCAGTCGGACACCGGCGAGTCAGCCAGCGGGCGACTACTCGTATTGCGTAATTGGCTCGCCGATTCCGCCATCGCCGCGGGGGCGAACGCGGACCGCGCCACCGGACAAGCCGACGCCTACGAAACGGCCCGGCGCACCATGCCCGACGGCTCGCCGCTGGACGCGGTGGCCGATCTCGAGCACGGGCTGCTGGGGCAGCGGCTGCTCGGCGGTCCGCTCATCGGGCTCGCCGATGCCCTGAATACCGTTGCGGGAACGGCTTCGACCCATGCCGCGCGGGTCATGTCGAACTACGAGGCGGCGGCGGCACCCCTCGCCACGCCATGGCAGCAGCAACCGCCGCCGGTGATCACCGCGTCCGAGCCCGCGGGCGCACCGCGTCCCTTCCGCCCGACCACCTCCGTGGCTTCGGAAATCCTGGCCGCACCCGCGCCGGTCCCCGCCTCGGCCGCGGCATACCGTGACGCCGCGATACCATCGGCGCGCCCCGCCGCGACGGACGCGGCACCGCTGCTCTCCCCTGCCGCCGCACCGCCGGCCACGACCGCCGCGGCCCCGAGCGGTGCGGTCGCGGCGCACGACAAGTCCGGGCAATCGATCGGATCCGAAGCCGGTGCGGATCGGCTCGGCCTCGGCTCGATGCACACGGTGCCCGCGACCCTCGGAGCTACCCGGACGGCTCCGTCCGCGCCCGCAGCGGAGGCGTCGTGACGACGCTCACCGACACTCAATTGCTCGCCGTCGCGAAAATCACCGGCACGCACCCGCTTCCGGGGATCCTGACGGTCACGCCGCACCACGAATCGGCCCGCCGCCAGCGGGACGCCGAACACGCGGCGATCGACGAGCTGATCGGCTCCGGAAGCCTCGACCCCGAGGGTAATCCGGTCGCCGACCTGGCAGCGGCGCTGCATATCCTGGCCCTGCCGGAGCGCCGGTTGATCGCGCATATCTACTCGGACGCCGGTATCCGGCGAATCTGCCTGGCGCGCAAAGGCTTCCAGCACGCACTGGCCATTCGATCCGAGCTCGGGACCGAAATCCACACCGTTTACGCCGACGCGGACCCGGCGACCCTGGCCGCACCGTTCCGCACAGCGCTCGGCACGAAACCGGGCGCGCGCATCCCCTGCTTCAGCGCGCCATCGGCACAACTGAAGGAATACCTCGACACGCTGTCCCGGGGGTACTCCCACCCCGCGGGCCGGATCGGCCTCTCCGAGCGGGAAGCGCTCGAATTCGCGACCGCGATGCGGCATTGCCGAGGTTGTGCGGAGATCGTCGCCTACGGTCACCGGGATGGCGTCGCGACCAGGTCGCGGGGCGCCGTCGCGGTGTACGACACCGACGCCGGTCGTATTGTCGCGAGCCCGAGCCTGGCACCAGACGGCCGGGTCTGGTCCACTTTCGCACCCGGCAGCGATCACCGGCTGCGGCAATCGATCTCGATGCTGATCGAGACGCTTCCGGAAGGCCGATGGCTGCCACCGACAACGGATTCACAGTAGGAGACGGTAATGAGGCGATATGACCAATGAGGTTATGAAGACACAGCTGGACGATCTGCTCGATTTCGCCGACAAGCAGATGGCGTCCGCGCGGCGGCTGCAACGGCAGCGGCTGCTGCTCACGGCCACTGCCTCGGCCGCGGACAAGCGCGTGACGGTAACCGTGAACGCGGACAACACCATTGTCGAAACCCGGCTGGCCGAGGATATCGACGAGCTGACTCCGGCGGAGATCGCGCGCGCTGTGACCGCCGCCGCACAGGACGCCGCCGCCGAGATCGCGCGCCGGACAGCGGAACTCATGGCGGATCGGCCACGCCCACCCGATCTGCGCGAATACGTCGACGGCGCACCCGATCTGGGGAAGTTCTTCCTACGCCCCGAACGCGCGTCGATCGCACCGCCGGGCTCGCCGGAGCGCAACCGGCTCGCCGCCGCCTATACGGCCGACTACGGCGATACCGCGATTCGCGCGGAGCACGACCACGATTCGGTCTCCGACATCCACGATTCGGTCTGGTAGACCCAATACGAAACGCCCTGGGAACCGGTATCCGGCTCCCAGGGCGTTTCCGTCCTGCCCCCATCGCGGGAGGTTCACAACGGTGGCATATAGGCGATCTGGATCATCTCCTTGTCCCTGCTGCGGGAGACGAGCGTGCCGCGCCCCGGTGGCAGACGCTGCGGGCGCACATCGCCGAGCAGCACGCCTTCGTCCTTGGGCGTGCTCATGAGCAGCGCATCGACCGACATGTCCTTCATCGGCCCGAGCACCGGGTCGAACAAAGCCCGCGAGGCGCCGCCGGAACGCCGCGCGACAATGAGGTGCAGGCCGACGTCGCGCGCCTGCGGCAGGAACTCCACCAGCGGCATCAGCGGATTCTGCGCGGCGACCATATCGTAATCGTCCACCACCACATAGATCTCCGGTCCGCTCCACCAGCTGCGCTCCCGCAGCTGCTGCGGGGTGATGTCCGGTCCGGGCAGCCGCTTGGCGAGATAACCGGCGACCTCCTTGATCGCACCTGCCGCCACCTGCGCGCTCGATGCGTAACCGGCCAGATGCGGACCCTCGACCGCGCCGAGCATAGTGCGCCGGTAATCGATGAGAATGATCCGCGCCTGCTCGGCGGTCGAATGTTCGACGATTCCGGCCACGATGGCGCGCAGCAGTGTCGTCTTACCGCATTCCACATCCGCGAAGGCCATGAAATGCGGTTGCTGACCGAAATTCAGTACCAGCGGCGCGAGTTGGGATTCGGAGATGCCGACGGCCACGCGCAAGGGGTCCAGCACCTCGCCGTGCGCGAGGGCCGCGGCGACCAGATCGGACCGCATGAGCCTGGCGGGCAGCATGCGCACCGGCGGCGCACCGCGATCACCGTACATCTCGACGAGCTGTTTGCGGGCGGCCGTGACGCCCTCCGACAGCGTCTGCGGATCCGGGATCGAGTCCAGCCGGGGCAGCGCCAGCAGCATCTGCAGGCCCCCGGGCGCCAATCCGCGTCCCGGCCGTCCGACCGGAACCCGCTGGGCCAGCTGGCGCTGCATCTCCGAATCGGCCGGATCGCCGAGGCGCAGCTCGATTCTGGTTCCCAGCTGGTCCTTGATCACCGCCCGCATATCGGCCCAGCGCAAGGTGGAGACGACGAGGTGAATGCCGTACGACAAGCCTTGGGTGGCAATGGCGTTCACGGCGGGCTCCAGCGCCTCGAATCCCTCCCGGAAGGCGCCCCAGCCGTCGATGACGAGAAAGACATCGCCGAACCGGTCCGCCGCCAACGGGTCCGCGGTCTGCTCGTCGGCCGTCAGGGAGTCGAGTTCCCTTTTCCTGCGCCGGAATTCGCGCATGTCCTCAATGCCCAAAGCCATGAAGCGTTCTTCGCGCCGGCGCATCAATCCGGTCAGTTCGGCCACCGTGCGGCGTACTCGATCGCCTTCCAACCGGCCCGCCACCGAGCCGACATGCGGTAACTCCGCCAGCGTCGCCAGCGATCCGCCACCGAAATCGAGGCAGTAGAACTGCGCCTGCTCCGGTGTGTGCGTCGCGGCCGCGGACATGATCAGCGTGCGCAGGGCGGTCGATTTGCCCGACTGCGGGCCGCCCGCCACCGCGACATTGCCCTGCGCGCCCGCGAGATCGACGATCAGCACGTCGCGGCGCTGCTCATAGGGCTTGTCGACAATACCGATCGGCATCCACAATTCGCCGTGCCGGTTCCCCGGCGCGCTCCACTCTTCTTCCGGCAGCAGCATATCCACGGTCGGCGAGATATCGAGCGGCGGCAGCCAGACCTCGTGCGCGGGACGCCCGTGCCCGGTCAGCGCACCGACGACCACCTGCAGCAGGGTGCGCTCGGGCTCGCCGTCGGCCGTATCCTTCTCCAACTCGTCGAGGTCCGGCAATTCCACGAGCTGAGCTCCGGCCTCGGCCGCGCCGGGCCGCTCGGGCAGTGCCACGGCCTGGCCGGTGAAAAGCACCGGCGGACTGCCGATATTCGTGCCGCCGCTCACCTGACCCGCCGCCCCGCCCTGCGGCGCGCGATAGGTCCCTGACACATAGCTGGCGTTGAAGCGCAGCGGGTCGGTGGCGTCGGTCTTGAGGTAGCCCGAGCCCGGAACACTCGGCAGATGATAGGCATCGGTGATGCCGAGTACTTGGCGTGACTCGCCCGCCGAGAAGGTACGCAAGCCGATCCGATAGGACAGGTGGCTGTCCAGCCCGCGCAGTTTGCCTTCCTCCAACCGCTGCGACGCCAGCAGCAGGTGGACCCGCAGCGATCGTCCCAGGCGGCCGATCATCACGAACAGATCCGCGAAATCCGGCTTCTGCGAGAGCAATTCGGAGAACTCGTCAACCACGACGAACAGGGCCGGCAGCGGATCGAGCGGCGCACCGCCCGCGCGGGCTTTCTCGTACTCGGTGACATTGGCGAAGTTGCCCGCCGAGCGCAGCAACTCCTGACGCCGATTCATCTCACCCGCCAGCGCGTCACGCATTCGGTCCACCATCGACAGCTCGTCCTCGAGATTGGTGATGACCGCGGCGACGTGCGGCAGCGGATCGAGGCCGAGAAAGGTTGCGCCGCCCTTGAAGTCGACCAGAACCAGATTCAGCAGATCCGGTGAGTGGGTGGTGACCAGCGACAGCACCAGCGTGCGCAGGAACTCCGACTTTCCCGATCCAGTCGCACCGATGCAGAGCCCGTGCGGCCCCATTCCGCCTTCGGCCGCCTCCTTGATATCCAGATCCACCGGCGTGCCGTCCGGGGTGACGCCGATCGGCACCCGCAGCCGTTCTCGATCGCTGCGCGGGCGCCACTGTGTTTCGGGCACGATCTTTGCCGCGTCGGGAATCTGCAGCAGCGCCATGAGATCGGTATTCACCGACTTCTCATCACCGAGACTGACGATCTGGGGTGCCGTCGCGATGCGATAACGAGCCAGCGTTCGGCCGAAACCGGCCGCATCCGGTTCGCCGACCAGATCCGGCGTGGCGAACTGCTCCGCCCCGCTCGCCGAGCGCGCCGCGAGCATGCCCTCGGTCAGCACCAGTTGCAGTCCGCGGGGCACCCGGGAGCGCGTGCCGACCGCGACCAGATCGATGACGGTGACCGATTCCATGCCGGAGTCGGCGAGCAGCCGTTCGGCGCCGCCGACGCGGCCGTTGTCGAGCACGACGACCACATGCGCGCGCCCGGCGACCGGCTCGGCATTGCGCTGAAATCGGCCGCGCTCCAGCAACTGTTCCATGAGCGCCGTTTCCAGCTCGGTCAGCGACTCGTAGAGCATGCGCTCGGATCCGATGCCGTCACAGCGATTCGGATGCTGCGCGTGCGGCAGCCACTTCACCCAAGACCAGTCCGTACCCGGATCCGCGCAGACCACGGCCACCATCAGGTGATCGGGTCCATGAAAAGTGGCCAGTTCCATCACCATCGCACGCACCAGCCCCCGCGAAATCTGGCGCGGGCCCTCGATGCTGATCGAGGGGAAGGCGCGCAGTGAGATCGACGTCGGTAGCCCGCGAACCACCGAATGGCTCCGCACGAACCGCCGCAGGGCGACCGTCGACACCGGCTCCAGGTCCTCGATCGGGCCCGCCTCGGGCCGCGCCATCTTGGTGGCCAGCCGGTGTGTCCCGAGACCGACGCGCACATGCCCGAAGTCCGGATCGTTCGGCCGCCGTTCCCACATGCGCCTGGTGCCCAGCAGCCACCGCAGCTGATCCGGCTTGGGATGACTCCACTCCAGCGTCTCCCGCTGCGCCGACGCGGTCTTGTTCACGTCCTTGCGCAGCCGATCGAGATAGCGGAAGTAGTCCTTGCGCTCCTCGTTGAGCTCACCGGCCTTCTTCGGTCCGCCGCGGCCCATACCGGCGAACATGCCGACCGCCGACATCAGCATCATGAGCGGGAACATGAGGCTCATCGGATTGCTCAATGCCTGTTTGGCCGAGGTCAGGAACAATGCCATCATTCCGATGACGGCGACCAGCATGACCAGCGGCATGAGTTTGAGCAGCAGGCCCACCGGCGCCGGCCGGGTGACTTCCGGCGGTGGCACCAGAACGACCTCACCGCCCGGCGCCCGCGGCGGAGCGATCCGCGCCCGGCGCATGAATCCCTCGGTCGTCATGTCATGCCTCCAGCAGGTCGACATCATCGGCGTCGCGCGCGCTCGGGCGCGCCCGCGCGGATCGGTAGGGGGCCGACGCGACCAGCGTGATCACCAGCAGCAGCAGGGCAATGCCCGAACCGGCGACCGCGAGCAGGCGCGGCCAGGGATCGATCGATGGCGCGGCGGGCGGCGGCGCGACGGCTCTGGTCAGATCCATGGACCCGCTCGCGGCCGCCGAGGGCAATTCCGCGCTCAGCGCGGCGAGCGGATCGATCATTCCGGCGCCGACCGCATTGTCCCGCCCGGTGCCGGGTGCGTGCGCGGTGGCGATGATGCGATCGATGACCTGCCCCGCGGTGAGATCGGGAAACGCCGAGCGCACCAGAGCGGCCAGACCGGCGACATAGCCACTGGCGAAAGCGGTTCCGTCGATCGGAGCGATCCCCTGCTGTCCTGGAACGCCATTGGCCAATTCGGGGCCGCCCGGCGCGCTGTTCAGCGAGACGATATCGACGCCGGGAGCGGCGACCCCGACCCACGGTCCGTGAAACGAGAACGCCGACGGCCCGCCGGAGGCGTCGACCGAGGCGACCGGCAAGACATACGGCGCGAATCGCGCCGGGCTGACAACCGTCCGGACCACACTCGAGGCATCCGCGTCGTTCTGGGCCTGACAGGCGCCGTCACTGCGGACATCCCCGGCCGCAGTGACCACGACGACATTGTGATCGAAAGCGAATTTCACTGCCTCGCCGAGTGATTCGTCGTCGAGCGCGGCCGTGGAGGCGCCGCAGGCGAAGCCCGGGATATCGATGACCGTGGCGCCCAGCGTCACGGCCCGGCGCACGGCGGACGCGAGCGTGCGGACGTCGCCGTAACCATTGGGGACCATCTGACCCGGCGGCGGCTGCCCGGCCGAATTCTTCGCCTGGTAGGCCAGGCTGTACTGCCGGATGGCGATGACGCGCGCGTCCGGAGCGACTCCCGAGAACCCGTCGGCGGGGCTCGGCAGGCCCGCGACCACACCCGCCACCAGAGTGCCGTGGCCGTCGCAGTCCACGGTCCCGTCGGAGGTGGAGACGAAGTCTCCCCCCGGTATCAGACCCGGCAGCCGGGGATTCGGTGTGACGCCGGTATCGATGACAGCCACCTTCTGACCGGCGCCCCGGCTGAACAGCCAGGCCGCACTCAGATCGAGTGCCTTCTGCGGCTTCGGCGGCCCGGACAATGGCGGTCCGTTCCAGACCGGTACCGCACACGTCGTCCGCTGCTCGGCCGGATCCGGCGGTGCGGCGGCGGCCTGCCCGGCCGTGGGCCCGCAGATCGTCGCGACCGCCGCCATGACGGCCGCGAGCCGGACACCGGATCGGAAGTTCTTGCCGCTCATCGGTTCCGGACCGCGGAGTAGATGTCGAGGACCCAGAAAGCCAAGGGCACCAGCGCCACGATCGTGAGGTATTCCGCGAGTTCGCCCATGCGGCGCACCAGCGGGGACGGCTCCGCCGCCCGGCCGCCGACTCCCAATGCCATTGCGAGAACGGCGAGCAGCAGCAGGAACGCCACCGCCGCCAGCAGCAGGCCCGGGTCGACGAGCGCCACCGCCGCGGCGATACCGAGCAGGGTCGCATAGCCGCCGCCCACCATGACGGCAAACTGTGTGCGATCGGCGAAGGTCCGGCCACGCAGCCGCAGGATCAGCCCCGCCACCGCCGCGAAGATCACGCACCGCCAGATATCCGCTCCGGCGCCGTGCGCCGAGACCACCGTCCAGATCGCGGAGACTCCGGCAATGACGACGGCGGCGATGATCACACCCGTCTGGTACTGCTCGGCCCGGCGCGCCTTCTGTTGCAGACCCGCCGCCGAGGGCACCACCGTGGCGCCTATCGCGCCGACGCCCTCGATGGTGGGTTGCGGTGCGTGATCGGCGGGATCGATGGCGGCGCCCACCGTCGGGACCGGTGGTACCGGCAGCCGCGCCAATCCGATGGCGAGGCGCGGAGCCACCGTGATCAAGGCGATCGCCGCCACCGTCACGGCGGCCGCGGCCTTGCCCGGCGCGACGCCTGCGAGCAATACGACCGCCGCCACCGCGGCGGTGCAGATCAGAACCGTTACGACGACGGTGCACAGGGTGGTGGCCGCGCCGATGAGCCGATAGCCGAGAACAGCCGCCACGAAGGTCGTCGTGGCGGCGAGCAGCAGCCCGGCGGCGACGGTGTCGCCGGGGACCAGCAGGAACACGCCGGTGAACAGCAACGCCAGGGCGCACAGCAACGCGCTCACCGACACCTCGATCGCCCTGGTCACCCGGGCGGCAATGATCGCCGCGCCCATCGCCGGCACTCCGAGGAGCACTGCACCGGCCCCCACCGCCGGCTCATGGGGATACGTCCCCGTCAACAGCAGGACAGCGGCGGCCAGCACCAGAATCGGACCGGTGACGGCCCCGGCCCACGAGGCGACCGCGGCGGACCATCTGCTGGACTGGGTCTCGGCCAGCCTCGCCACGGCATCCACGACATCGTCGAACATCGCGGGCGCGGGCGCTGCCTCGACCGGTTCCAGCACCAGCAGGTCGCCGTCGAATATTCCGGCCTCGAGCAGGTTCGCCTGCGACGGGATCGGCTCGCTACCGAGTTTGGCCAGCGTCCAGTTCATCGGCGCGGAGGTCGCCGCGCCCTCATCGGCCGCGGCCTCCGGCGACACCTCCGCCACCCGCGACTCGACGAGGGAAACCACATTCCCGATGAATGCCGCGACGGGCACATTCACCGGGAGCGCCAGATCGACCTGGGTATGGTGACCGACGACCGAAACTCGGCAGAATTCCGGCGCGATATCCGCCTGGGTTGAGTTGCCTGCCATGCTTCCAATCCATTAATTCACACACTTCTGGTAGCACTTCGCACTATATGGGCACGGCAAACGAGTAGCAAACCAATGACGGATTGCTGACAGATAACTGATATAGCACTGACAAACGAATGACGGCGATATTCGAATTACACTCGTATCGCTGCTCGATCAGAACGAAGCCAGTTTCGCCGGATCCCGGGCGACCGTGCGCAAGCGCGGCATGCGGACATCGGGGGACCCCAGCGCCACACTGCGAAGCCAGGCCCGGTACTGCGCCCCCGACAATCGCCGCAGGGCATTCGGCCGCCGCTCCCACAGCGGACCGTCGCATTCGAACCGGACCATGGCGCTCACCCCGACGGCACCCGGTGCGGAGTGCGCGGGGACCGGACGCAGCCGCACCACAATGGTGGTCGAATGGCTTGGAACGGACCATATTTCATCGAGCACAGGCGCCTCGATCCGGTCCGGATCCAGCTCGAAGCTGACCAGCGTACGCCCCTCCGACCGCAGCTTCGTCCACCGTTCCCGCAGCGATTCCGCATCGATGCCATCGGCGAGATGGTCCATTGCCCTTGCCATTTCCGCCGCCGACAGTATCGTCACCGCGATCCCGCCCTCCGACAGCCGGCGGGCGGCGCGGCGGGCGGCGGAGACCGCCGACCGGATCGCACCGTCATGACCGCCCCCGCGATTGTCGACGGCCACCCGATTGGCCAGCGGGCTCAGCCACAGCACCAGCCAGACATCGCCGTTCTCCACCGCGATCACATCGGCGGCCGAGAGCCGGATATCGAACTGCACCAGGCACTTCGCGATATCCGATAGCGGCACGCTCGCCCCTGCCCCGCTCTCGGTCACGCGCGTGTCGATGTGCAGCATCGCGGCCAGGTGGGCGCCGTCCCACCGCAGCCCGCAGGCACCCCGGCCGGAGCGGGATCCGCTGTCCAATGGAACGTCGAACGGCTCCGCGACGGCAGGCACGGCAATCCCGCGAAACGGCGAGGCGATGACCTGCGCCAGGGTCGCGAGCACGTTCCGATCCTGGCGTCGCGCCGAGCCCGCCAGGAAGACCGCGGCACCGGCTCCGGCCGCGAGAGGTGCGGAATACCACATCGAGACACTCAACCCGGCGGCTATCGCGAGAAACGTCACCGGAACGACCGTTCGCAGTGGCATGGCGCGGAGCAACCACAACTGCCCGGAGGCGTCGATCTCTGATTCCTGCATATTTGCTGGTAAGTGCATCATTTATGGCCTGAGAATCTTCTGCCGTGTGCTTGATAGGGGACGTTCGAGCATTATTCAGCCTAACCCCGCAGTCGGGTAAAGAGAATTTCCGCGTAATGTGGTCGGCATGCCTGTGCCCGATAATCGCGAAGAACTCGGCGCGTCCGCGAAGTGGACGACACGAGCCCAGGTGAACGGCTACCTATTTCTGGTGCACCGGCTGGTCCACGCATTGGTGCAACGCGATGTGCGCATGCTGCACGACCCGATGCGGGCACAAGCCCGATCGCTGTCCATCGGCGTCGTCCTCGCCATCCTCGGCACCTGTACCAGCCTCATCCTCGCCTTCGTGCGCCCCCAAGGCGCGATCGGCGACAGCACCATCTTCGTCGGAAAGAGCAGTGGCGCCCTGTACGTCAAGCTGCACGATGAGCTGCATCCGGTCCTGAATCTGGCTTCCGCGCGCTTGATCACGGGCGCGGCCGAGAACCCGACCTCGATTGCCGATGCCAAGCTCGCGAGCCTCCCCCGCGGCCCGATCATGGGCATTCCCGGTGCCCCGCAAGCGCTTCCGGGACCCGCGGGCACGGCGTCCAACTGGGCGCTGTGCGATGCGCTCCCCGCCGAATCCGGCCCGTCCGGGGTACCGACGACGACGGTGATCGCGGCTCCCCCGCGACTCGGTCCGGACAGCGGCGGCCTCCGGCCGGACCAGGCGCTGCTCGTCACCCGGGACACCACGACCTATCTGCTCTACGACGGCAAGCGCGCTCGGGTCGACCCCGCCGATCCGGTCATGGCCGAGGCCCTCGGCCTCAAACCCGGCCTCGCCCGTCCGGTGAGCGCGGGCCTGCTCGATTCGACGGTCGCCGTCCCTCCCCTGGCCCCACCCCAAATTCCGCAGGTGGGCGGGCTCGGCGTCTGGCGCTACGGGGGGCTTCGTATCGGCACGGTGATCGAGGTCCAGCACATCAACAGCACCGACTACTACGTCATTGTTCCCGAGGGCATCCAGCAGATTTCCGCCTTCGCCGCCGAGGTGTTGCGCGATGCGAACTCGACAGGTACGGCACAGATCACCGCGGTCCCGCCGGATGCGTTACAGGGCGCGCCGGTGGTCGACACCATCCCCATGGGATGGTTCCCCACCACCCGCCCGGACATTGTCACCGCGGATCGAGCACCGGTAATCTGCTCGGCCTGGGCGACAGCCGGTGACAACACCCGCGCCACACTGCGCTTGCTCACCGGTGAGAGCCTTCCGCTCGGCCCCGCGCAGAAGCCGGTCGACATGGTCGCGGCCGGTCAGGATGGAAGTGCCAACTCGGTCTATCTGCCGCCCACCACCGGAATCTACGTTCAGGCCACCGGCATCGAGCCCGGCAGCACCCGACGCGACAGCCTGTTCTATGTCGCGGACAATGGTGTTCGCTACGGCATCCCGGACGCCGCCACGGCCAAAATGCTCGGATTCGACGGTCCGCCACAGCCGGCGCCGTGGCAGATCCTGGGCAGGCTCGTTCCCGGCCCCACCCTGTCGCGGAGCGCCGCCCTCGTCAACCGCGACACCCTCGTCGATCCCGCCCAGCGAGTCGCTGATCAAACCCGTTGAACCGGAACATATCTCCGAGCGCACCACACGGTCGAGGCGCCGAGGACGCGTGAGCCTCCGCCTTCGGTTTCCGATGAGGTCCGCCCAGCGCTCCTGCCCTCGATTCGAGGCCGAATTCAGCGACTACGCGAGGAGTGCGATCGGCTGCGTTCGATTGCACGAAACGACCTGCCGGCGTCCATCGTAGTGTTCCTGGTAGCGCTGCAACTCTCGCTCGGAATCGCACGGGCCGCACTGGCGATCGCACCGGTCGTCGTGCACGCCATGCTGGCCGGTATCGGCATCACCCTCGCACCGCGCGTTCATCGAGGAGGACATGGTTCATCTTTTGTTCATCGTGCAGGTTATCCGATCGGTCGATCGGAAGAGTGAAATCAAAGCCGCGATGCCGAGCGCCAACATCGTCAAACCGATGGCGACACGCCCGATGCCGAATGGAATTACCGTGGCGTCCAGGTTGTAGAGCGCATGCGCGAGCACGAACGGCCAGATCAGTTTGATTCTGGAATAGGCGAACCATGCGATGGTGCACCACACCAGAACGAGTGCCAGCGCCGCCGGGCCGTAGTACAAATGGAACGGCAGCCGCAGGATCATCAGGGCGGTCAGTTGAATCCACCACGGCAATCGCAATCGCGTCATGATGGCCATCGGCAGCGCGAGCAGCATCAACTCCTCGACCACGCCCGCGCGCACCGCCCATTCAATGGCGTCCGCGGCGCTGCCGTGCGACGACGGTACGGCAACCCATTCCGGGAAGGCGTACATCGCCAGCATTCCGAGCCACAGCGCCAGATAGGCGACGCCCATACCGCCCAGGAATCCCACTGCCGGAGATCGCTTCGCGCGTAGGCCGAGTTCCGCCGCATTGAGGCCCAGCCATCGATAGGCCGCCCAAAGCGCCAGTGCCGCAATGACGAACGAGGCCCGGCCCGCCCACGCGTAGGCCGTACCGGCTACCGCGGGCCACTGCGGCGGCTGCCGGGTCAGCAGGACGATGAGCGCGACAACGGTGGGGGCGCCGAAGGTGAGGACGTATGCCACGGCCTGCAAAGTCCAGGCGCGCGCACGCCAGTTCGCGGTTCTCGATATCACCAGATCACTCCCCCTCGATGGGTCCGCCGAGCAGGACCTGGTTCGCCAGGCCGCCCGGACCGGCACAGGCTTCTGCTTCTCATTCGTTCGTCACATCTCTAGACAGACTGCGGCGAGACAACCCGCCCCACGGTGTTGCTACTACGATACAGAATGTAGCATATTAGCAACACCCTATCAGGCTTGCCCTCCACCAAGCTTGCAGATTCCACGCCGCAAAGCGCTGCATAAGAGATTCTTATGTGAAGCATCACATTCGATATTTGCAACGAAACTCGCGCAGGCGCTGAACGCGACACTCGGGGCTGCGGGTCGAGCACGGGTAATCTGCTCGGCCTGGGCGACGTCCGCCGACGATGCCCGCGCCACACTGCGTTTGCTGACCGGCGAGAGCCTTCCGCTCGGCCCCGCGCAGAAACCGGTCGCCATGGTCGCGGCGCTGCCCTCGTCAATCGCGACACCCTCGTCGATCCCGCCCAGCCTGCCACCGAGCGAATCCGTTGAACCATACGATGTCTGCGGTGGCAGGCCGTTGATCATCCGCAATCGAATCGAGAGCAGTATGAGAGCAACGTTCGCGCTTCTGTCGGTAATCGCCCTGGGGTCCGCGCCCCTCACGATGGCTCATGCGGAAAGACCGGGCGATCCAATGGTCGTCGTGGCCTTGGGTGACAGTTTCATATCCGGTGAAGGCGGACGGTGGGCCGGCAATTCGAACGAGCCGTTCGCAGAACGAAGTGGCACCGATCGCGCCTGGACGGGAACCGGCTACGACGTTTTCAGGATCTACGGCACCACATACGGTGGATGTCACCGATCGGACTCCGCCGAGGTGTTCAGCGCATTCGGCCACACCGACCTGGATGCCGCACACCGCGAATCCACCACCCGCGATGGCGTCAAGAGCATCAATCTCGCCTGCTCGGGCGCGGAGAGCAGGCATATCGTCGACACCGCATTCAAAGGGGAGCCACCCCAGAGTGCCCAGCTGGCGACGCTGGCCGAGACCAATCGCATTGGTGTCGTGGTCTTGTCCATCGGCGGCAACGACCTGGAGTTGTCCAGCATCCTGCGAGCATGCGCGATGGACTGGGGTACGACGTCACCGTGTGGGGCAGGCCAGCACGACGTCGTGATGCAACGGATTCCTGCCATGCGCCACACGATCGTCGCGGCCATCGACAGTATCCGAGGCGCCATGCGCGGCGCTGGTCACCCGGACAGCAGCTATCGCTTGATAATTCAGTCCTATCCGTCCCCCGTACCGGGCAGCTTTCGCGATCCCGGCGATGGATATGTGACGGCGTTGATCAATGGCACGCCCTTCTACATGAGCGATATGAAGTGGCTCCATGATGTGGTCACCCCGGCGATCAGCCAGGAAATCCGGGCGATCGCACTGGATCAGGGAGCCGAGTTCCTCGATCTCAGCCATGCGCTGGAAGGCCGAGAGGTCCGCAATCCGAAGACCGTTCAGGGAGCCGCCATCGCCGACGCCGAATGGGTCCGTTTCCTGTCCTCGACGGCCCAGGGCGATCTGCAGGAATCCTTCCACCCCAATTACTACGGCCAGCAGCGTCTCGGGAAGTGCCTCGAGGATGCCATCGAACACCCTGCTTCCGAGTACGTGTGCAGCAACGACGCCGCAGCCGGTTGAGCACACCCGCGGATCCCCTGGATTCGCATCCCGCCCAGAGGTGCCCTGGCACAACGAATCCGGCTGCTTGCCCCGCAGGCCACTCCGCAGCGGCAGCCCGCGGGGCAAGCAACTCTGGGACGATCGGTCAAGGCCCGCAGGCCCGTGATCGTCCTGCCCATGATGAGCGTGTGGATCGCATCGCGGCCGTGACTGATATCAGTCCGTGGTTGCGGTGATGAGACGCCAGAAGTTGTCAGCTCCGGCGATGAGGGCTCGCTGTCCGACGATACGAGCCCACCGGTGTTCCGAACCGTCGTCCTCGCGCCACGACCACAGCCGCGTGGTGGCATGATGCAATTGACTGAGCTCGGTGAATCCGATCGCGCCGTGGAGCTGGTGCGCAATCCGGGTGATCTCCGCGACCGAAGCGGACGCCTGCGCCTTGGCGCAGGCCGAGATGAACTGTAGGTCGCGATCACGGCCCAACGCATTGACCGCGCAGTCGACAGCCGAAGAGACGACCGCCACCTCGCCGATCAGCAGAGCCTCCTCCTGGCGAACCGCTTGGAAGCGGCTCAGCGGCTGACCGAACTGGTGCCGGGTGGCGGTGTAGTCGACGGTGAGCTCCACACAGCGCTCGGCGGCGCCGGCGATGAGAGCGGCACGGGCGATCGCGGCCCGACTCTCGGCCTGAGCGACGATCTCCTGGGTGATCGGTCGCGCCTGGCGCCCCGGAATCTCGACATCGACCAGAACGAGAGTGTCACGAGGTTCGCCGGCGAGATCACGCACCTTCTGGATCCGGCACTGGTCGCGGTCGAGAAGCAGGGCGATCGGGCCGTGCGGCCCGGTGCTGAGCACAAGGATCTGGTCGACCGCACGACCCCACGCGACTGCGGGAATGCTGCCGTTGACGGTGAGTGTGCTGTCGAGCCCCTCCGCGCCGAAGGGGCCGGCCGAGCTGTCGGGGTCGGGATGGGTGTAGCGCACGTCGAGATCGGCGTGCGCAACAGCGACCGGGCCCTGGGGAATCTCGAACCCGGCGGCCGCGAGGATGGGCCGCGCGACGAGCAGCGTTTCGGAGATCGGCCCGGGCGTGCCGTGATAGCCGGCGTCGCGAGCGATTGCGGCCGCGACGGTCGGGACCACGTCGGGTCCGGGCAACGGCTGGTGCTTGTTCAGCGCCTGCCACACCGTGGTGACCACGGTGCGCGGGTCCAGGGTCTCGGTCGCAGCGGCGTCATGGTCGGCGAGAACGGTGTTCCAGGGCGAACGCTCCGTGGCGCCGCCTGCCTTGCGCGCCTTTTCCATGCCCTTGATGACCACGCTGCGCAGGATCTCGTTGGCGCCGCCGCCGAGGGTGTAGCTGGGGAGATAACGGATGGCGTAACCGAGAACCTCGGCATAGGAACCCGGAGTGGCGTCGGCGCGCGGCGCTACGGGCAGCACATTGCGCACTTCATCGACCAGCTCACCCTGGAATCGGGTGCCGAGGTCCTTGACCAGTGCGGCTTGGATCTCGGTGGAGCCCCCGGCGGCCAGAATCGTCGCCACCCCCAGCGACATGTGCCGCAGCGCAACCAATCTGGCAACCAGTCGCCCGATTCTGGCCTGCTGCTCGGCACTGACGGATCGATCGGTCAGCTCGCGCAGCAAGGCGATCAGCACCGGCGTGGTGGCCAGCACACGTTCGGGTCCACTGCGCTCGTAGGCGAGTTCGGCGGTCACCTGCTTCCAACCGTCGCCTTCACCGCCCAATAGCATGTCCGGCCCGCCTTCCACACCTTCGAGGTGGAAGGCGTTGAAGCGGTGCTCGCCGGTAAGGAAGTGAATCGGTTCGGTGCGCACGCCGGGAGCTCGCAGATCGACGATGAACTGACTCAATCCCTGATGTCTGTCCTCAACGTCGGCATTGGTGCGCGCCAGGACAATCGCATAGTCGTTGACGTGCGCGGATCCGGTCCACATCTTCGTGCCGGTAATGCGCCAGCCGGTTTCGGTACGCTGCGCGCGGGTCCGCACCGAAGCCAAATCCGAACCAGCTTCCTTCTCGCTCATCCCGATGGAGAAGAAGCATCGTCCCTCGGCAATGGCAGGAAGGTAACGCCGTCGCTGCTCGTCTGTGCCATGCGCAAGGATGTTGGGGCCCGATTGCCGATCGGCCAACCAGTGCGCGGCAACCGGGGCGCCGGCGACGACCAGCTCTTCGAGAACGACATAGCGTTTGAGCCAGCCGTCGTTCTTACCGCCGTACTCCTCCGGTAGCCACATGCCGATCCAGCCGTGCGCTGCCAGGCGGCGGCTGAATTCGGTGTCCCGGGAGGACAACCAGGCGGCCGGACGGCCCAGGACGGTACCTGCGACGCGTTCCTTGTCCAGGAACGCACGCACTTCGGCGCGCAGGTTGCCGGTTTCCTCGGGCATGGTGGCCTCGGGGAGCTGGAAGATCGATAGATCCAAGGTTGATCTCCTGTGATTCGTAGTTGACGAACGGTCGACGAGTAGGAATCAGCGGCCGGTGAACGTCGCCGGGCGGTGTTGGCGGGCCGCGGTGATGCCTTCGGCGAAATCATTGGTCATCGTGGTGAGCGGTTGGGCAGTCGCTTCCCAAGCCAGCCCCTGCTCGGTGCCGACCGGCCCATTGCGCAGTCCCGCACGGGTGAGCTGAACCGCGATCGGCGCCGCGGCGGCGATATCGTGGGCAACGCGCAGCGCGGCCGCTACCACGTGCTCGGCCGGTAGCGCCTCCAAAACCAAACCGATTCGCGCGGCTTCGGCACCGGTCACAAGCCGTCCGGTGTAGAGCATTTCGCGAGCTCGCTGCAACCCGACCGCTTCGACCAGGTGCGCGGTGGTTGCCATACCGGCGTGCAGGCCAAGTTTCACGAAGGTGGAGCCGAGCTTGGCCTGTTCACTGCAGTACCTCAAGTCGCATGCCAGTGCCAGCGCCAGACCACCGCCAATCGCGTGGCCATTGATCGCGGCGATCGTAGGTACGGGCAGCTCTCGCAGGGCCAGCCAGTCGCGATAGAGCGCCGTCAACCGGCGACGGCTGTCCAACAGACCGGCTTTCGACAGTGAGTCCAGCTCGTCGAGTTCGGCGCCCGCGCAGAATGCCGGACCCGAGCCTGTGACCACCACCGCACGCAACTCGGGATCGGTGCGCAACGGCTCGAGGACTTCTCGCCATCGAGCTGTCATGGCGGCACTCATCGGGTTGCGCTTGTCGGGGTCATCGAGCGTGAGGAGAACGACGCCGTCCGCCGTGCGCTGCACCGATACAAGATCGTGGTTCGTCATCTCGGTCACCTTCGGGTGTGCCCTTCGGTTGATTCGGTTGAGTCGGTTGAGTCGGTTGGCGAGGAGGCCGGACGATTACTCGGGTCCGTTGCGACGAGCCCGATCTCCGTGAGGATTTCCGCGGTGTGCTCGCCGATATGAGGGCAATGACGCCGGACCGATGCCGGAGTCCTCGAATACCGCACTGGAGAGCCGATGAGTCGATACGGTCCCTCGGTCGGGTGTTCGGCCACCTGAAACAGCCCACCGTCGCGCACGTAGTCGGTGGCGACGGCTTCATCCAGGCTCCGCACCGGCGAGGCTGCAATGCCGTGCTCGGTACAGGCTTCCAGTAGTTGCGCCGTGGTGAAGGGGCGAGTCAGCTCACCGACCATGGCGTATAGCTCGTCGATGTGCTTCGCTCGTGCATCACGGGTTCCGAAGCGCGGATCGTTCGCCCAATCCGGACACCCCAGGAGGGCGAAGAAGTCATGCCAGTTGCGGTCGCCATAGGGCAGCACGCAGACCGCGCCGTCCTTGACCGGGAATGCCTTGTGAAAGGGGCTGAGTGCCCGGGAATAGCCGAACGCGGCCGCCGGTGGTTCGAAGACCGCACCACCCACATGTTCGATGAGACCGAACGAGAACATGGTGTCGAGCATCGGCAGCTCGACGTGCTGACCGCGGCCGTGGGTGGCCCGGTAATACAGCGCGGCCATGATCGACTGCGCCAGCACCAGCCCGCACACCTTGTCGGCCAACAGGGTTGGCAGCAGGAACGGCTGGCCGGTCATCTGCTGGTTCAGCCACACCACACCGGATTCGGCTTGGATCACGTCATCATATGCCGCTCGATTCTCTTCTCCGCTGCCGCTGCGGAAACCCTGAGCGGTGGCGTACACGAGCCGGGGATACTTGGCGGTGACCTCGTCCGGCATCAGATCGAGGTGAGCCAGTGAATTGGGGCGCAGGTTGGTCAGCAAGACGTCCGCGGTCTCCAACAGGGTGGCGAGCGCGTGCTTGCCGCGCTCTGATCTCAGATCCAGGACCACGCTGCGCTTGTTGCGATTGAGATTGAGCGCGAGCCAACCCATGTCATCATTGCGGCGCGGCAAATACTGCCTGGTCACGTCACCGAAGACAGTCTCGACCTTGATTACGTCCGCGCCGAGATCGCCCAGAATCTGCCCGGCCAGCGGGCCCATGACCACGCCCGCTAATTCGATTACCCGCAGACCGTCGAGCGGGCCGGGCGTAGCGGCGTCAGATGGTGCTTGTCGCACTGCTCATCCCCGTTCGACGATGAGTCGCTCGTAAGCGGAATTCATCCGTCGATCTGCGTTCGATCGATCATGTTGGTGTGTGTACACAGCTGGCACCTTCCTGTGAGGGCATGTGTCGGAGGGACACACGCGAAATCCGCAGCAGCGCATGCGATCCGAAGGAATCAAGAACCTACGCGTGTTCCATATTAGCAACACAATGATCGACATTCGAATCACGCCTCTAGCGCGTATCGACCTTATCGCCGGGTAAGCCGCCGAAAATTGTTGCAGTTTCAAGTCATGACGACGTACTGTTGCCACACCCGCGCTGCGAGCCGGCGAGGCCTGTTCGCTCGGGCTTCCGGATGAGGTCCGCCGCCCAGCGCTCCCGGCCGCGACCCGAGGCCGAATTCAGCGACTATGCGAGGAGAGAAATGCCAGTCGATGCGGATCGCGCACGCCAGGGCGCCGGCTCATCGAAGGACATCTGGGCCGATCGGCTCCATTCGATTGCGCGATACGACCTACCAGCATCCATCGTAGTGTTCCTGGTGGCCCTACCCCTCTCGCTCGGAATCGCTTTGGCATCCGGCGCACCGATCGCCGCCGGCCTCATCGCCGCCGCCGTCGGCGGCATCGTCGTGGGGTTACTGGGTGGGTCACCGGTTCAGATCAGCGGTCCCGCCGCCGGCCTCACAGTGATCGTCGCCGAGTCGATCCACCAATTCGGCTGGAAGACAACCTGTTTCATCACCGCCGCCGCCGGTGTGTTGCAGATCTTGTTCGGTGCGAGCCGGATCGCGCGGGCCGCGCTGGCCATCGCGCCCGTGGTCGTGCACGCCATGTTGGCCGGCATCGGCATTACCATTGCGCTACAGCAGGTTCACGTACTGCTGGGCGGTTCGTCGCGCAGCTCGGCTATCAGCAATATCAAGGAACTCCCTGAGCAGTTGATGAATCTGCGCGGTGACGACTTCCTCATCGGCCTCATCGTCATTGCCATCATGCTCGCCTGGCGGTTCGCACCAAGCCGGGCACGCATGATCCCGGGCCCGCTCGTGGCCATTCTCATTGCCACGCTCGCGTCGCTGGCGCTACCCGCGAATCCGGCGCGGGTGGTCATCGATGGTTCCTTGTTCAGCGCCATCGGCCTGCCGCAGTTGCCCGATGGACAATGGGGGCCGCTGGTTCTCACCGTGATCACAGTTGCGCTCATCGCGAGCGTGGAGAGCCTGTTGTCGGCTGTCGCCGTCGACAAGATGCATTCCGGGCCCCGTACGAACTTCGACCGCGAACTGGTCGGGCAAGGCGTCGGGAACGTCGTATCGGGACTCCTCGGCGGTGTGCCGGTCACCGGCGTGATCGTGCGCAGCGCCACCAACGTACAGGCCGGTGGGCGAAGCCGAGCCTCCGCAGTACTGCACGGGGTCTGGATCCTGATATTCGCGATCGCTCTCGTCTCGGTGGTACAGCAGATCCCGAAAGCAGCGCTGGCCGGGTTGCTCATCGTGGTCGGGATCCAGTTGGTGAAGCTCGCCCACATACGCCTGGCCCGTCGCACCGGAGATCTGGCCGTCTATGCGATAACCGCCTGCGGTGTCGTATTTCTCAATCTTCTCGAAGGCGTGCTGATCGGATTGGCGCTGGCCTTCGCACTGCTGCTGTGGCGAGTGGTGCGAGTGTCCGTGACCACGGTGCAAGCCGTCGACTCCGGGAACTGGCGCGTGTACGTGGACGGCACCAGCACCTTCCTGGCCCTGCCCAAGCTGACCGAGAAGCTCGCGCAGATTCCGCCCGGCGTTGACGTAGTGGTCGAGCTGACGGTCGACTTTCTCGATCACGCTGTGTACGAGGCGATCGAGGACTGGGCCCGACAGCACACGGTGACCTCTGGGACGGTCGAATTCGTCGAGCTCGGTACCGCCCGGCGGGCGCATGTCATGACCGGTCCGCCCCGTCGCGGCCGACTGAGAAGCCTCATCGAAGAGGTCCTCGAACCGTGGCGCAATCGTCCCAACGACGGCATTTCGTCCGGAGTCGCGAAGTATCACGACACCCATGCCCACGTCGTGCGCCCGCATCTGGACGAGCACCGGCAGGATCCGGACTCGCTGTTCGTCACGTGCGCCGACTCACGGATCGTCCCCAACGTGATCACCAATAGTGGTCCCGGAGATTTGTTCACCGTACGCAACGTCGGCAATCTCGTGCCGGACAACGGCTCCGACTCGTCCATGGAGGCCGCATTGGCCTTCGCGGTGGACAAACTGGCAGTCCGTAACGTGGTGGTGTGCGGACACTCCGGGTGTGGCGCAATGCAGGCACTGCTCGCCGGCGATTCGGCTGGCCCCAGTCTCGACAGTTGGCTCGACAACGCGCTGCCCAGCGTCGAGCGCTACCTCATCGGACATCCGGTGGGCGCGGCCGCGGCCGCGGCCGGATACGACGAGCTGAACCAGCTCGGCATGGTGAACGTCGCGGTGCAGGTCGAGACGCTACGCCGGCATCCCGTCGTGCGGCGCGCCATCGACGAGCGAGGGCTCGCCGTGCACGGGCTGTTCTTCGATATCGCAACGGCCCGCGTTCTGGAGATTCATCCGGACGGCATCGCCGAGCCGATCGACAACCGTTCGGCAGCGGAGAACTCAGTCTGATCGCGCCCGCAGTACCGGATTTCGCAGCCGCCACGTCGGGGTCCGCCGGAAGCACAGGTCGTCGCTCCCCTCCCCCATATCGAGGGTGGAGCGGAACGACGAGCTGATCCGAGTCCGAGGCGGCCGACGCAATCAAGCGACGTTCACAGAAATCACCGATCGCGCGGCAATGGGGCTCTGGGAGTCGATGGGGACGGAGGTGATGGTGACCTTCCGTCCGGCGCCGGCTCCGCTCACGATGTCGAAGATGTCGTGGGTCTGGAAGGCAAAGATATTGACTCGGGCACCAACCGTACCCGCGATTCGGCTCTGTTCGCCGTTCGACCATGTAATGACGCCGTCCGCGGGCTGATCCGTCAGGCCGAAGAATTGCTGGCCCGGATCACCCCGGTATTCGGCCTGAATTGTTCCGGCGCTGACGCCGGGCATCAGGGGAATCGTGCAGTTGTTGAACGAACCGCTCAAGACACGAGCGAAGGGATTGGAGGAGGCGGAAGTGATAGTGCCGCCGTAACAACCACCGTTGCCCGGAGCCGCATTGGCCGCGACAGGCAGGGACAGGACCGACAGGCTGGCTCCGGCCACCATCGTCGCGGCCAGTACTTTGCGCTTCAGTGTGTAGGACATGACTCATCTCTTCTTCGTTGTGTGTGGGTATTCGATAGGCCGGGTCGATCGCTCTCGCGAACCAACATGGGCTGTCGATACAGTAATGAGTCAATGTAAGACAAAACTGAGACAGGATCGGTGCAAGCGGGTCGCGAAATACGCTTGATGCTGCATTGAGCCCGGGATCTGCCGTCTCACTATCGGGACGGATCATCCGTTCATGTGCCGCAAATCATCGGATCGGCAGGCCCAGCCCGGCGGCGAGCACTGGCCAGGATCGCTTGAACATGTCCTGCCAATAGCCCCAGGAGTGTGAACCGTTCCCGTCGATGTCGTAAGTGGCCGGAATTCCTAAGCCGTGCAGGCGGTTCCGGAGATTTACGGCGCAAGTGTGTGCAGCCGCCTCGATGATTCCGCCGAGGACGACCTGATTCGCCAAGCCGCCCGGACCCGGAGCCATGAGGTGCGGGTCGCCAAGGGTGTCGTGCCCTCCCGGCAACCCGTTTCCGGATGAGATGAAAATGTTCTTCCCGCGCAGCCTGTCGGCGTGGACGAAAGGATCGTTTGCCGCCCAGTCGGGATGCGTGATCGGACCGTACATATTCTCCACATTGCCGCCACCGACGCCGACCACCGTTGCGACCAAGGAGTGACCATAGGGGTCGCTGATTTGCGCACATCCGCTGTAGGAGGCAATCGAGCGATAGAGATCCGGCCGATCGATCGCGAGCTGGAGCGCCGATGTCGCCGACATCGATACGCCGGCAATCGCGTTCAGCCCGTTACCCCGGAACTCAGCGTCGAGGAGCGGCGGCAGCTCCTCGGTCAGGAAGGTACGCCATCTGTTCACCCCGAGCACGGGGTCCGGCGCCCGCCAGTCCGTGTAATACGAGAACTTCCCGCCAACCAGTTGGACGACGTTAACCTGCTTGTCGGCGAGGAACTCGAGAACATCGGTCTGGCGTTGCCAGGTCGCGGCATCCTCTCCACCGCCACCGCCGTTCAGCAGATACAACATGGGCGTCGGACCTGCTGCTCGCGCACGCTGCACTTCGACCTGGACAATCCTGTTCATCGCCGCCGAATAAACATCTACGCAGAAGTTGCGGCCATCGTTGGTGCGGGCCTCGACAATATGCGATCCGGTGGGTGACGACCTTTGCGGAGAAGTTGTCGAATCGTCCACGGCGGACGCGACTCCACCACCCCCGAGGGACATGAGCACACCAGCCGCGACCAATACCGCCGCCTTCCGCCGATCCGATCGGGATCGTCGGCCGGGAGGTCTTCCATTTCTCATCAGTTCGTCACATCTCTAGATATCAGCGAGCAATCCGCGCTCCGATCACTGCACGTGATGACGGATCGGCGGCACAGGGACAGACGGCGACATGACGCGCCGCAGGATGACACTATACTGCAACGATACTTGCCGGATGAGCAACACTAACCAGGGATGACATCTCGCTTCGGCGCGGCGTGAAGCATGCGGTCAGCCTGCGAAACTCAGTGTTACAACTGAGGAGCTGTTGGAATCGCCACACAGATCAGCGTTGCGGAATGCATACCAATATGCAACACTGTGTTCTGTATCCGCAACATTCGCTCACGTGGCCATCCAGCGCACCCACTGCCTGGCATCAGCCCCTGGGCGACGGCATCGAAATCCGAGAGCTGCCAACTCAGAAGTGCCTGTTACGGGTATCACCATGATCGGCGGGGCATACTCGGCATGCCCCGCCGATCGATCGGTTCGCGACACCTCGATTGGAATCAGAAAACTTCTCCAGCGACTTCCGGCTCGAGGTGATCATCACCCGAGAACAAATACATACATACGTACTGTTAATCAGTGAATCGGGAGCGAGATTCGATGATCAGCCGAAGAAGCGTGCTGTGCTGTGCAGCCGGAATCGGCGTCGTGGCGGTAGTCACCGCCGATCCTGTCGAATCGTTGATTTCCGATAGAAAAAGGAAGGATGGACAGGTGACGGTACCGGTAACTGTGCTCGGATTGGATGCGGTGGGATCAGCCATCGCAGGAGCATTCGCAGCACTCGGACACCAGGTCTCGGTGTGGGACGAAAACTCGGCGGCGGAGCCGCCTCGCGGCGTCGAGCGAGCTGAAACGGTCGAGGCGGCCATGCGAGCTGGGCAGCTCATCGTCATGTCCGTGCCGAACTATGATTCGATTCGCCGGCTACTGAATGGAGTCGGTGAGCAGCGGCCCGGCGTATGCCTGATCGATATCGTCTCCGGAACTTCGACAGATGCCGAGGAAGCAGCCGCGTTGGCCGAGCAACGAGGTCTGGATTATCTCAATGCCGCCGTCCTGGTCTCACCCGGCGAGTTCGAGAATGCCGCGACCCGGGCCGAAGCGCTGATCCTCTACAGCGGAGGTTCTGAATCGACATATCGAGCCCACGAATCGACGTTGTCCGCGCTGGCGGGCAGAAGTCGATATCTGGGCCCCGACCCGGCGATCGCTTCGGTCTACAACCTCGCACTGCTCAACATGATGTGGGGAACCCTCAATGGCTACCTTTACAGCCAGTCATTGCTGGAAAGCGCCGGAGTGAACGCCGCCGAGTTCATTCCGTTGGCCACCGGTTGGATCAGCGCGTTGAGCCACGTGATCGAGGATTTCGCGGCAGACATCGATACGGGAACATTCCCGCCCACCCATGGAGAAGTATTTTTCCACCTCAACAGCATCGAGCACGTCCTGCAGGAGGGGCATCGTCGCGGAATCGAGCCCTCACTGCCGGCCCACTTTCACCGATTGGCCGTGGCGGCGATGGACAGCGGTCGATCCGACGACGGGTACGCCAGCTTGATCGAGCAGTTCCGCGCGCAATGAGTCGTTGCGTGGCACAGAGCGACGGTAGGCGTGCGCGCGGCAAGCAACGATATGAGTTGCTGATGACGGCGGCGATTCGGGTGATTCGTACGGGCATCCCCTCAGTGACCATCCGTGCCGTCGCCGAAGCGGCCGGCGTTTCGATCGCCTCGGTCACGTACCACTTTCCGACGAGAACCCATCTGATTCGAGAACTGTGCGGGGAAGTCGCGAAGCGTGACGCCATCGCGACCAGCCGTGCCTTCGATGAGTTGCGCGCACAGTCGGATCTGGCAACCATTTCGCCGGTGCACCTGTCGAAATGGTTGCTGAATCTGCTCTACGATCCCGACCAGTGGATTCTCACGATGTTCAGCACTTACCTGGAGATCGCCAGGGAGCCCGAACTCGCGCCGATCTGTCGCAAGTGGGAGCAGTCGCTCGTCGACATATTGGCCACCGCCCTCGCCGAGGCCGGCGCGCCCGCACCGGATCGAGCCGCACGTCTGCTGGCGGCGACCCTGGATGGCATGCGACTACCTCTGCTCGCGGAGCCGCGCACCACGCCACGTCAGATCGAAATCGACGACCTTGCCGCCCTGCTGGGATGGCTGCTCAATCGAAGCCCATAGTTACGTGCCGATTTCGCGTTCTCCCGAGCGCGCCCCGAAGCGCTGCGATCCCCTGGCAACCGTCATGATGTGCGATAGTCTGACATACGTTCAATTAGTTTGCGACGAGGTCGACGAGCAGGAGTCACCATGGCGGCGGAAGCACACCAGAAAATGCTGGCACCGAGAGTCGACGGGCGATTCGCCCGCGGAGAGCGCAAGCGACAGCAGTTACTGGACGCCGCCTTGCGGGTCGCCGAGCGCGAGGGCGTGGCAGCACTCACGCATCGGGCGGTTGCCAAGGAGGCAGGCTTGCCCGCTACAGCGGGCACGTACTACTTTCCGACCATCCGCGACCTGTTCAATGCGGTGATCGAGACCGGCCTGCAGCAGTTCTCCGACGAAATTGCCGCTCGGCTCGGAGATGCACCCGGGGTGCGGGAGTTCGCGGAGTTCGCGGAGAACTACACGCGAGAGAATCGCGAACGACTCATCGTCGATTATGAGCTCTACCTGCTCGCAGGCCGGAAATCTCAGTTGCGTCCGACTGCGTATCGCTGGATCACAGTCATGCGCCCTATCGTCGCGAGCTGGACCACCGACCAAGTAGCGCTGAAGGCGACGCTTGCAGCTATCGACGGAATATTCATCCAGGCGGTGGCCGATACGCCGCCTACCGCCGACGCGGTCGAACGCGTCCTGCGACACACCCTGCGTTGACGGCCTGCGTTTCGTCTCGCCGCACAGGCCGCGCATGCCCGACATTCATCCATCACATCGGCGGGCACATCACCGCGATCAATGATGGTGCGCAGGGTGATCCACGGCTGAACCGGGCGTTGAATCGTCCTCGTAGACCCGCTTGTCCGGGAAGAAGAATGCATCCTCGGGCATCGCCGCACCAGGAATGCGATCATAAGGCCGCTCGATACCCGTCCCTGGCACACCGCCCTCCGGATTCAGCCACAGGTGCACATCCCAGAAACGGCCATGCGTTGGGCCGAAAGCCTTGGTGGGCAAGGGAAACAGATCACCCGGGCTCTGACCGAGATAGTCCTCCTGCGGGGGCTCGGCCACGAATCCCCAATCCGGGATCGTATGAACACCCTGTTCGTGCACGAACCAGTCTTCCTTGCTGATGCAAAAATCCGGTGAAGTCGGATATACCCCGGGCGTGTACTGCAATCCGTGCGCCCAGCCGATCAGCACATAGGGGAAGTTCGGGGTGTACGGATCAATATGCTCGGGCAATGGAGTGTCGGCCAGCGCCCGGTACACCACCATACCGGGATTGCCCGCCCGGGCCTGCGTCTCGATGAGGGCGTTCGGTCGGGCGATCGCCAGACCCAGATTCTCGAAGTTGACATGCAGATGCGTCGGCAGGCTCCATCCCGCCGCGGCGAGTGCGAGCACGTCGCCCCAATTGTTCAATGTGGTGAGCCGACCTAGACGAGCAAGCACGCCTTCCTGATCACGCAGCAGCGATGCATCTCGCTCAGCGCCTTCACAAAATCCCGGCTCCGGATCCGATCGATCGGGTTCGGCCACGGCAACAGCGGAAGATCCGATCACGATCATCGCGAACGCCGCGGCGAGTATGCCGCTCATACGCCATGCACGCGTCATGGGAGGCAGACTAGCGAACAGAAGGCTGTCTCCAGCGCAAGGACGCGCCACGGCACGTGTCAGAGGGCAATCCCGACAAGATGGCCGATCAGATAGGTAATCGCCATAGCGATTCCACCGCCGGCAATCACTCGGATAGTCGCCCGCAGAGGTGACGCACCTCCGAGGTATGCGCCGGCACAGCCGGTTGCCGCCAATGCAACCAGCACAGCAGCGAAAGTTATCGGGATTCGAAGGGCTGGAGTGGTCAGCAGAATCGCCGACAGCGGCAGCAACGCGCCCATGGTGAAGGACAGCGCCGACGACAGGGCGGCATGCACGGGGTTGGTCAGCTCGTCCGGATCAATGCCCAGTTCCGCTTCCGCATGCGCGGCGAGAGCATCGCGCGCGGTCAGCTCCTCGGCCACGCGCCGCGCGGTTTCCGCGGTGAGGCCTTTGTCGCGGTAGATGGCCACGAGCTCGTCCATCTCCGCCTCGGGCTGTTCTTCCAGTTCCCTGCGCTCCTTCGCTAACAGTGCGCATTCACTGTCGCGCTGGGTGCTGACCGAGATGTACTCGCCCAATGCCATGGAAACCGCACCGGCGGTGAGGCCGGCGATACCGGCAGTGAGGATCGGACCCCGAGATGCTGTCGCAGCGGCGACCCCCACCACGATGCCCGCCACGGAGATGATGCCGTCATTCGCGCCGAGCACAGCCGCACGCAGCCAGTTCAGCCGCGTCGCGACCCCGGCCGTATGCGCCTCACCGACATGCAGAATGCACATACGACTCCGCTATTCGAACAATGCGCTGATGACCGGGAACAGGAAAGGACCCGCATTTCTCTGATTCGAGCTATTCGGGTAGGATGCCTCGATAATCATTCGCATCTGTTTTCCCGCACCCGGCCCGTTGAGGACTCTGAGGTCAATTGGTTTGGTTTGACCGGCCCCGCCGTAGACGCGCGCCGCGACTTCACTGCGCTGCCCATTCGACCAGGAGATCGCACCTCCGAAGGGATAATCGAGCGAATCGCCGTTATTCACGGGGCCGGTGAGGTTGATAGATCCTGCGGTAATTCCGGGCAGCACAGGACTGGCGCAAGGCTGCAGTGTTCCCTCGTAGCTGACCCGGGTCGCGAGCCCGCCGAAGCTTCCCAGGGAGAAGGCCGGGTCGGGGTCATGGAAGTCTTGGTTCAACATCCCGCCGTAACATCCACCCCCTACGGGCTCTGCGTTTGCTCGAGCAACGACAGCCACCGAAGTCGCGGCTGCTATCAGAATAGATAGCGCCGCACCTGCCGCAGCCCTCTTACCGATCCCCGCGAAGCTTGCGACCTTGTGAAACATAGTAATTCCCATCACTTTGCACCCGCAAATTCGGTTTGCGCGCACTCCGGCTAGCGCGACGCAGAAATGTGAAAGACCTTGCGCAGAGTCTCATGAACTCTCCAGACCGTGCGGTCACCTGCGGCGTAGATCGCCATGTCACCGGGGCCGTGCGTCAAAACAGGGCCGCCCTCGACTTCGATAGTGGCCTTACCGTCGAGAACTACGAATAGTTCATCCGCAGGGAATTCCCAGGTGAAGACTCCGGGTTCGACCTGCCAGACGCCGCCCATGGCGCCGGTGGGACCCTCCCATAGCACCGCGGAGCTGAATCGCGGGTTGCCGGCGATCACTTCTCCAGGGAATTCCCGGTCCTCGGAGAGCTCGACATCCTGGGCACGGATGGAAAACGGCACGGCTCGGGTGTTCATAGTTGTCTTCCTTTCACAAGCTTGGCAACGGTCCAGCTTTGCTCATTCGCCCCAGTGGTCACCGGCGAGAAACTGGTTGCGTGATAGATCGCTCTGCCGCCGCTTCCTACAGCACCACGAAATCCACGCCGCACGAGAATGAAAGCCCTTAGTAGGAGTCGACGAATTCGCCCGAGTTGAGTCCGCCCATACACATCGATCCCGGGCCACTGCTTTCACCGCCGTATGCCTCACACTCCCACTCCGAAATCGCCCTGGCCGAAGGCGTACCGAACACGGCTCCAGCAGAAGCAAATACCCCCAGAGAGATCGCGACCGCGACAACACCGACTACACGCATGAAACTCCTTGCCCCTTCCTACGATCCACTTACAGATCACAGTGTTGCAGATTTGACACATGCGCGCACGGTGACCTATCCCACGTCCGCGTTCGTCGGTACCGGGTTGAGCGATGGCGGCAATCTTTCAGATGATGGCTTGTGCGGTGGTGTAGCCGAGCAGAGCTGCGCCGAGCCCGGTTATCACGCTGACTGTGGTGTTGAGGATGGCGTAGAGGTAGACGCGTTGTTCGGCGAGTCGGATTGTTTCGTAGCTGAAGGTGCTGTAGGTGGTCAGGGCCCCGCAGAAGCCGGTGCCCAGCAGGGCGAGAGCGGGAGTGGCTACCGAGGCGCCGGTCAGGGCTCCGAGGATGAGCGATCCGGTGAGGTTGACAACGAATGTGCCCCAGGGGAACACGCTGTCGTGGCGGGTTTGGATTGCACGGTCGGTCAGATAGCGCAGCGGTGCGCCGACCATCGCGCCGAGCACGACCAGGAGCGCGCTCACGCGACCGGCCTCCGTGACCGGCGAGTGCGCGCCGCGTAGGCCGTGCGGGTGAGCCACACACCGAGCAGGGTCGCCAGCAGCGCGCATCCCAGGGTCGCGAACAGGTAGACGAACGCGGTGGTGACGGCACCGGGTGCCAGCAGTGCCCGGGTGTCGTTGGCGTAGGTGGAGAAGGTGGTGAACCCGCCGAGGACGCCGACACCGAGGAACGGCCGCACGAGCGGATGCGCGGTGAGAATGTCGGTGATGGTGACCATCAAGACCCCGATCACGAAGCAGCCCGCGACGTTGGTGGTGAAGGTGGCCCAAGGGAATCCGCCGACGGGGGTGGGCAGCAGCAGAGCCAAGCCGTAGCGGCCCAGGGCGCCGATACCGCCGCCGAGGGATATCGCAGCCAGGATCGCGCCATGCGAACGCCACAGTTCATCGCGCTGGGCGGGCTGGTGCAGGTCGATATCGGGGTCGATCGGCTCGGCCACACCGGTGGTGCGGGGGTCACGAGTCACAGGGGTCTCCTACTCCAGGTGCGCTGCGTGAGCGGTTACGTGGGGTAGGGACTGTTGGCGGCGCGGGTGCCGCGGTTGTTCCGGATCACGGTCCGGAGCGGCGAGCCCCACCGCCGCAATTCTGTCTTATCCAGAATAGGCCGTAGCGCAGCAGCGCTCCGCGGGTGTGGGTGAGATCAAACAGTGGGGGAGGCGGTGGATTGGGCCAGGGCTGAGAGCACGGTGGTCCAGTCGTTGGCCAGGTGTTGGATGTCGGCGGGATCGAGAAGGGTTTCGGGGAAGCGGAGTTCGGTGACCAGGGTGCCGTCCAGGACGATGGCGGTGATGTCGAGGGGGGCGGCTACGGCGAGGCCGGGGTCGGGCATGGCGTTGTAGAAGGATTCGGTAATTTGGGTCCAGGGGGCGGCGGAGTTCGTGCCGGTGCGAATCTGGCCCAGGTAGTTGAAGCAGATTTGGCCGGGCATGGCGGTGGGGAGGTGGCGGGCGGTGTCGGGGTTGAGGTAGCGGAGGAGGGGGTAGCCGATGCCTTTGTCGGGGATGGCGTGCAGGCGTCGGCGGACGGCGGCTACGACCGTTGCGATCTCCGGGCCGCCCGCGGCGGCGGCAGCGATGTCGATATCGGAGAGGTCGACGCGCATGGGGAACATGGAATTGAACCAGCCAACCGTGCGCGACAGGTCGGCTCCCGCGATTTGCTCCTCGCGGCCGTGGCCTACCAGGCGGAGGAGTACGGATGGGATGTCGCGGTCGTGGCGGCGATGCCATTGGGCCACGGCCACTCCCAGGGTGGCCATGAGGACCTCGCTGACTTCGGCGTTCAGGGCGGCGGGGACCTCGCCGAGGATGGCAGCGGTCACTTGGGGATCGACTCCGGCGTGGACTCGGCTGCATCGGGAGGTGATGTCGACGGCGGGGTTCAGGGGGCGGAGGTTGGGGAGGGGGTCGGGGCCGTCGAGAATCGACTGCCACATGGGCAGTTCGGCGGTGCGGGCGAGGGAGCGGGCTTCGGTTTCCAGGGCGTGCATCCAGGTGCGCATGGAGGTGCCCGCGGCGTCCAGGACGGGTGTGGCTCCCGCGGCTACCTGTGACCAGGCCGACGCCAATTCCTCGAGGACGATCCGCGCTGACACCCCATCGAGCACCAAGTGGTGGGCGACCAGCAGCAGCCTGCCGGAGCGGTCGGGTCCGCTGTCGAGCCAGACCGCTCGCAGGACCGCACCCGTGTGCGGATCCAGTTCGGCCACAGCCGATTCCCACACCTCACCGAGAGGCGCCGAGTCGTCGTCCACTGCCACCCGGCGTAGCAGGTCGGCCGCGTCTACCGATCCGGGCGGATCCGCGATGAGCCGCCAGTCCGGCCGGGCCTCGGTTCCGGTGCGGCACAGCCGGGCTCGCAGCATGTCGTGCCGATCCAGCACCGCTTGCAGGGTGGCTGTCAGGCCCGCACGATCGATACCGTTCGGCAGGCGCACCAGAACCGAGAGGTGGAAGCGGTCGATGCTGCCGCCCAGGTCCATCAGCCACCGCGCCACCGGCGCCAGCGCCATGTCTCCGACACCGCCACCGGTGATTTCGGGCAGCGCCGGGGCGATGTCACCTTCGCAGGTCACCTGCGCCAGGGCCGCCGCGGACCGCTGTTCGAGCACATCGCGCGGGGTGAGGGTGAGTCCGCGGGCACGGGCTCGTGCCACCACCCGGGTGGACAGAATGCTGTCGCCGCCCAGGGCGAAGAAGTCGTCGTCCACGCCGACCCGGTCGATTCCCAGCACGTCGGCGAATACCGCGCACAATGCCTCCTCCACGGGACCCTCGGGGGCGCGATAGGCGACGCGTTCGGTCTGCGGCGCGGGGAGGGCCGCTCGATTCAGCTTTCCGTTTGCCGTCACGGGCCACTCGGCCAGTTCGACGAAGTGTGCCGGAACCATGTACGGCGGCAAGCGATCCGCCGCGAATTCGCGGAGCGCCTCCGGCAGCGGCGCGGATCCGAGGCTGCTCGCGGCCGGCGTGACGGGCAGAACGTAGCAGATCAGCTGGGCGTCTCTCGCTCGGTCCGGGCGGTGCGCCATGACCACGGCCCGGTCCACCGCCTCGTGATCCGACAGCACGGCCTCGATTTCGCCGGGCTCGATGCGCACTCCGTGGATTTTCACCTGGAAGTCTGTGCGCCCCAAGTATTCCAGCGCTCCCGATGCCCCCCAGCGGACCAGATCCCCGGTCCGGTACATGCGCTGATCGTGCTCGAAGGGGTTGGCCACGAAGCGGTCCGCGGTCAGTCCTGGCCGTTGCGCGTAGCCGCGCGCCAATTGAACGCCCGACAGGTACAGCTCACCGGGAACCCGGGGCGGCACCGGTCGTAACCATGCGTCCAGGACGAAGGCGCGGGTATCCGCCACCGGTGCGCCGATCGGCACCGGTTCGGAATCGGCGTCGCCGACGGGATGGAAGGTGACGTGGACCGTCGCCTCGGTGGGACCGTACAGGTTGTGCACGGCGATATGACGGGCGCGCAGTCGGGCCGCCAGATCGGCAGGCAGGGCTTCGCCGGAGCAGAAGACCTGGCGCAGCGTGGGACAGGATTCGAGATCGGATTCGGTGAGGAAGACCGCCAGCACCGCGGGGACGAAGTGTGCGAGGGTCACCCGTTCGGCGGCGATGAGCGCAGCCAGGTACAGCGGGTCGGCGTGCCGGTCCGGTTCGGCGATGACGAGTCGGGCGCCGGACAGTATGGGCCACAACAGTTCCCAGATCGACACGTCGAAGGTGATCGGGGTCTTGTGCAGCATGACGTCGCCGGGCTCGACCGGATATTCGGTCTGGAACCAGCGGAGCTGAGCGGTGATCGAGGCGTGGGTCACCATGACGCCCTTGGGTTTTCCGGTCGAGCCCGAGGTGAAGATGACGTAGGCGAGGTCGTCGCGCCGGAGCGGCGCGATCCGTTCGGCGTCGCCGATCGGGGTGTCGGCGAAGTCGTGCAGGGCGAGGCGGTCGATCTCCACCGTCCGCACGGCCGCGGGCACTGCGGTGAGCGCCCGGTCCCGGGCGGTGGTCAGGATGCACAGCGGCCGCGCCGTCTCGATCATGTACGCGATGCGCTCGGCCGGTAGGGCGGGATCCACCGGGAGGTATGCGCCACCGGCCGCCAGGACCGCGTACATGCCGGTCAGCAGATCGATCGAGCGGGTCATGGCGACTCCGGCCACGGTGCCCGGTCCCACCCCGTGCGCGATCAGATATCGCGCCAGGCGGTTCACCTGTCGCGCGAACTCGCCGTAGGTCAGGGATTCTCCCGCGTAGCGCAGCGCCACGGTGTCCGGGCACGCCGCCGCGCGCGCTCCGAACATGGCAGGCAAGGTCGAGTCCGGCGCCGGATCGACACCGGAATCCGGTGCGGCGCAGGTGCTCGGCCGCGGCAGATCGGCCGGCGCGGCGCCGATGCCCTGGCTCAGCACCCGGCGTCGCTCGGCGGGGCCGAGCAGTTCGATACGGCCGAGGGGCGTGTCGCCGGGCAGCGTCAGGAACTCGGATACGAAGTGCAGGAGGCGATCGAGCCGCCGTCGGATATCGGGTTCGGTGTACAGGTCGGCATTACCGATGAGGTTCACCGAGATCGGCGCATCGGGGCCGGTGCGGTAGATGTCCATGTGCAGGCCTTCGGTGCGGCCCGCGGTGAGAATCTGTACTTTGCCGAGGGTTTCGCCGAATCGAATGGTGGTGTCGAAGAACAGCAGATCGACCGTCGGCCCGAAGACATCGCGATCACCCTGTGCCGCACCGGCATCCCGGCGAATATCCTCGTACCGGTAGCGGGAATGCCGCAGCGCCGTCGTCACTTCGGCGGTGGCGGCACGGATCAGCTCGTCGCGGGTCACCGGGAAGCCGCAATCGAGTCCGATGGGCACGAGGTTGGCGAGCATGCCGCCGGAGGACTTCAGGGCCGCGGTGGTGCGACGGGCGGTGGCCAGGGAGAGGACGCCGGTGCGCTCGCCCGTCATGGCCGCCTCGAATGCGCACAGCGCCGCCACCAGCACTCGGGCGATACTCGTTCGAGCCTCGGCGGCAATGGTCTCCAGCCGGGTGCACAGTGCGGCGGGCAAGGCGCCGTGCGCTCGGATTTCCGGCCGCCCGGACTCCGGGGCGGTGACGCTGCTGGGCCGTTGCAGTTCGGTCAGGCGTCCGGACCAGTAGGCGCGGTCGGAGTGGAAGCGATCCGAGGCGCGATATCGGTTCTCCAGGTCCAGCAGGTCCTCGGCCGACACGCCGCGATAGGGCGCGGGTTCGCGGCCCGCGACCAGTGCCGAATAGCGGTCGGCGATCCGCGTCGCCAGACCCAGCCCGCCGACTCCGTCCAGCACCGCGTGATGTGAGCGCATGTACCAGAAGTAGTGCCCGACACCGACTTTCAGCAATGCCAGCGAGGTCAGCGGATTGTCGATCATGGCCAGCGGCGCGGTGTGGTCGCGGCGCATCCACCGGTGCGCCGCGGCGATCGGATCGGCGTCGGCGGTCAGGTCCAGCGAGCGCATGGGCGGGCCGATGGTGTCGGCCAGCCATTGGAAGGGAATGCCGTCCCGTTCGCCGAATCGGATCAATCCGGTGCCGGTCGCGGTGAATTCGTCCGTACAGGCGCGCTCCAGCAGCGGGGCATCGACCACGCCCGATATCTCGACGCAGAGCGCGACGGTGCCCGCGGAGCCGTCGGCCGGCGGCACGGCCAGCCACTGGCCCAGCTGGGCGCGGGTGAGAGCCAGTGTGGGACGAACGATTTCCACCGAAAGAACTCCTCGAATAGTTGTCGGCGTGCCGAAATACGAGTGCCGGCGCGCCGATCAGGGGATATCCGCGCCCGCGGTCCGGAACTGCCCGGCGAGAAACGCCAGCAGGTCCGCCACCGCGGGCGTCAGCCCGGTGCACTGCCGGGCCAGCCCGGCGATCTGCTCGGCCTCGCGCGCCAGGCATTCCATCGCGACGTCGGGTCGCGGGATGTACAGCAATTCGCCCTCCAGCTCGAAGGACGGCCCCGCCGTGCGGCCCGGCCGTCCGGAGGGCAGGGTCACGATCAGCTCGCCGACGGGGCGCAGCACCGCGACCATCAGGTCCAAGGACCAATTCATCAGCCGCGACCGCCGCAGATTGCTGTCCGGGCAGTAGCCGAAATGCTGCACCATGAGCTGCATGGCCAGCTGATAGGAGCGGTTGAACACGGTCATTGCCAGCCGCGCGGGCGGATGCGTGACGAGATCCTTGGCGGCGTCCCCGGCCCGCAGGGTCGGATTGCGCAGCACGGGGTAGGCGGGGTTCCACGGGATACGGCGTCCCGCAGGGTCTTTCGTGCGCTCGATGGCCAGCGCGTCGGAGATGCGCAGGAAGGTGTCGAAGTGCGACTCCTCCGCGGGCAGCGGCGAGCCGATCTTCCCGCCCTCCCCGTGCTCGGTCACGAAATCGATGGCGAACACCGCGCTCTCGACATCGTCGACCGCCAGCTGATAGTCCGGGTGCACGGCATTGACGGATTCGCGCATGAACAGATGATGTGTTCCGCCGCTGTGACCCTTGCGGGCGACGAGCGCACCCGGCACACGCTGAATGCCGTCGCGAATGGCGGCGTACAGCTCGCTCAGCGAGCCGTACGCGTGCGCCGCATTGGGCACACCGGTATCCCCGGCGAGGTCGGGCAGCAGATCGAAAGGCTGTTCCAGCGCGGCGAACCGCTGCACGGCAGCGAGACCGAAGGGCTCCAAGGAGAATTCGAGCGGTACGCACACCTGGCCGTTGAGCGCGCCGAAATCCAGCCTCGGCACATGGAACGGGCGGCCCATGGCCATCAGAATGTTGTTGATCGCCAGAAAGTGCATCATCTCTTCCCTGGCCACATTCAGCAGCGCGCCGCGCCAGCCGTTGGCCAGCGTCCCGGCGCCGGAGCCGCAGGCGAGATCCAATTGCTCGGCACTCCATTCACCCTGTGCCACATACTGTTTCGCGGCCCCGTGCGTCGGTATGGAGTAGGCCGCGTACAGGTACTGGATCATGACGGCCAATTCGACGGTCAGCGCCTGATACAGCGCCCGCAGCAACTCCTCCCGCGTGGTGATGACGCCGATCTCGCGGCGGCGCGAGGTCAGGGCGGGCGGCGTCTGCCGTTTCGCCTCGCCCGCTTCGAGATAGCGCAGCAGCAGCCGGATCTGCGGTGTGCCGAGGTCGCGGGTGGACGGCATGTAGAAGGTGCGGTCGCGATGGCGGGCGTCGCTGACGTGCCAGATCAGCCGGGCGTACGGTTCCACCTTGAACTCGTCGGCGAGGCTGAAAACCTCCGCGCGCATGAACGAGTACAGCAGCTCGTAGTACGCGAACACCTCGCGGTAGAGCACGTCGAAGGTGACCTCGTCGTCGGCCAGATCGTCGAGGTGCCAGTAGTCCGGCAGCACCCGCACCGCGAGACTACCGGCGGCGGACCAGTATTCGAACTCATCGTCATTGTCGTAGGCCGCGGCGGCCGTGGCAGCGGGCGGGGAGGGCGTGCCGCCCGGCTGCAGCAGCACCCTGGTGGCCCCGCCCCGCAAGCCCTTGACCGTGATCACGGCGCGACCGCGCACATCCGTGCCGACGGTGCACTCGGCGGCGTACTCGGCGTCGCCCGGACCCCGGAACGCCACGACGGCAATGTCTTCCGGCCCGGCATCCGGAGCCTGTGCGACCGGATCGAGGGGCAGGGCGCGCGGATTGAAGAACTGCCGGACGTGAATCTCGCTGACATGCGCGGGTTCACCGCGCACATAGCAGCGCAGCGGAATCTCGACCGCGAAGTCCTCGCCGGTGCGGCTGTTGGGATGCTCCAGGAACAGGCACGCCTCATCGGACTGCACGACCGTCTCGACCTCCTCCAGGAGCACCCGTCCCCCGGCGGAGATGTGCAGCGCGGCGCCGGGATTCCCGCACCCGTCGTCCAGGCGGGGCACGGTGACGATGCCCGAGGTTCGTTCGAGCTCCCGATCCCCGTAGGCGCCGGCCGGGATGACGGCGACGAGTGTTCCGTGCGCCGTGCGCAATTCGAGATCCCCGATATCGGCGGCCGGGACGACGCGATGGGTGGGACCTGGGCCGCGTTGCGCGGCACGGTGTCCGGCGCGAATCGCGGTGACGAGATTCGCGGTCACCTCGGTGTCGCCGATCCGCACGCTCATGGTGTGCAGCGGGGCCGCCGCGCCGCCGGGCCCGCCTGCCGTCGCGCTCAGCAGCCGTCCGGCGGGATAGGTCCGCAATTCGTGTGCCCGCCACGGCCCGACCGTGCCGCGCACATCCCAGTGGTCCGGCTCGTCCGGAGCGGTCGGCGTGGCCATATTGGTGAGCGCGAACTGCACCACCAGGCCGTCGGCGGAGCCCGAATCGACGAGCTGCCGCAGCGCGGCCAGGACCGGGGAGCCGGCGGCGCCCGCCAGCCAGTGCAGATCCTCGTCGCCGCGTACCGTGAACTGGTATACCGCTGAGCGCCGAAACCATTGTGCGAGTGGATGTTCGCCGACCTCGCGAATATGGGCGAAGTCCTGCCAGCGCGGCGGGCTGCAGCCCTCGACGTCGCCGGTCACCAGATAACCGACCTCGTGCGAGCGCCCGAGCCTGCCCAGCGCCAGTTGCCCGACCATGACCGTGGTGGTCCAGTTCGAGGCCGGATCCACATCGAAGACCCGGGACCGATTGGCGGTGCCCGCGGTGTACTCGCAGTAGTGCCCCCAGAAATCGATCTGCCGCCCCACGATCGGATCCTTGGTGTCCACCAGCCCGGCCACCCGCTCACAGCCGGTCACCGCCGCGTCGATCCAGAAGTGCCCATTGCCCCCGCAGTGTTCGCCGCGTCGTTCCAGGAATTCGGTGTATTCGCCGACCGGTCGATCCAGCGGAAACGGCCCGTCATCGGTCAGCGCGCGATTGGTGGCCAAATCCAGTAGTCCGGAGCGCGGCCCGGTCGGCAGCCGCGTCACCGCGACGCCGGAGAAATGCAGCCGCGGTGTCTCGAGGACGCTCACGCACCCTCCCTTCCCGCCGGAATTCGACGGCTCACGGCGCGTCCCACACCGCGCCGGTCATGGTCGGAATCAGATTCGGAGTGATCCGCACGCCCGGCAGCGCCGCCGCGTATTCGCGGGTGAATTCGGAGTCGGTGAGCGGCAGGCAGGTGGCGCTCATTTCCCGCCAGCGCGGATGCAGCATCATGCGCATGGAATCGACGGCGGCCTCCACATCGCCGGAGGCTTCGTAGATGATGCGGGCGGTGTCGAACGCGTAGGAGCTCGGCAGGTCGGCCGGGGTGCCGTCCGGGCGGGTGACGTCGATGACGATCAGCCGGCCCCCGGGCGCGACCAGATCGCGCAGCCGTGGCAGCACCGTCTGTACGGGACCCATGTGGAATACCGCGTTCACCGACATGACCAGGTCGAATCTGCCGTCTTGGGCCGGGTCGAGGCTGAGGGCGCTGCGGCAGTCGTACCGCACCGGAACCCGGCTGGGCTTCGCCGCGGCGATATCGAGCATGCGCTGGGCGATGTCCACGCCGACGACCTCGTCGTAGCGTTCGGTGAGCAGGACGCAGTTGTTGCCGCTGCCGCAGCCGGCGTCGAGCGCCCGGCTGCCCGGCGGCAATTGCTCGATGAGCCATTTCCGGATCGGGCTGGTGACCGCATCGCGAACCTGGGTGAATCGCTCGTACAGTTCGGCGAGGTCGTCGAAATAGGGTTCGGATTCTGGCACTGGCGTACCGGCTCGAGTGGTCATACCGCGAACGTACGTCCGCCGTCGCGGCGACGTCAGGGCCCAGAGCGGCCCGGACCGGGAAACCGCGCACTCGTGCGGGGTGGCCGCGGGCGAATGCGGGATACGGCGCGGCAGCGGGCGTTCGCCCGGATATCGAAACTACACACCGAGGCGGTGTCCGAGCCGTCGAACACATGATGTGGTGCGCCCCGGCCCTTGGGAATACTCGCCGCATGAGCACCGAATTCACGCGGGTCACCGAATGAACAGCGAAGCCGTGCACGCCGATCACGATTGCGATGTGCTCGTCGCAGGAGCGGGCCCGAGCGGGCTGTGCGCCGCACTATTGCTGGCGCAGAACGGAGTTCGAGTACGCGTCCTGGATCCCAAGCACGGTCCGGTCGAGCAGGCGCGCGCCGCCATCGTGCACGCGCGCACCCTGGAGTTGTTCGATCGTCTCGGCGTCGCCGGGCAGGCCGTGGCACGGGGACTGCCCATCACCCATGTGGCCCTGCACGAAACCGGCCGCCATGTGGGGGAGATGCCCTTGGCGGGCGCGGGCGCCGCCGATCGGACGCGTTTCCCCTACGCCTTGGCGCTGGAGCAATCCGAGACCGAACAGCTGCTGGTGGCCGCCCTCGCGGCGCACCAGGTGGAAATCGAATGGGGTTGTGCCGTCCAGGATCTCATCGAAACAGGCGAAGGTCTGCGGGTGCTCGCGCGACGCGGCGGGACCACCGTGGAGGTGACCGCGCGGTGGGTCGTCGGCGCGGACGGCGCGAGCAGCACCGTGCGGCGGCTGCTGGGACTGGACTTCGACGGCGAAACCTACACGCAGAGCGGCATGCTCGCCGATGTCACTCTCGATGTCGACCTCGGCATCGAGGGGATGCGGCTCAATCTCACCCCCGGCGGCTTTGTCGGGCTGCTCCCGCTCGCCAGCGGACGCTACCGCCTCTTCGGCGTGGTGCCACCGAGTCTGCACCGCGCCCCGGACGCCGGCGGCGCCCCGACCCACGAGGCGTACGCGCCGCTCGACCACGCGGATCTGCAGCGCTGGTTCGACGAGTACTTCCGGGTGGACGCGCGGCTGCGAGAGGTGGTGTGGGCTTCGATGTTCCGCTTCCACAGCCGGATCGCGCAGCGTTTCCGCGCCGGGAACGTCTTCCTCGTCGGCGATGCCGCGCACATCCACAATCCGGCGGGTGGGCAGGGACTCAATCTCGGCGTCGGCGACGCCGTGAACCTGGCGTGGAAGCTGGCCCAGGTGGTCAATGGGCAGGCGCCGGCGTGGCTGTTGGACACCTATGAGGTCGAGCGGCGCCCCATTGCGGCGACCGTGCTGGCGCGCACCGATATCGGCTTCAAACTGGAGACCGCCACCGATGCGGTGGCCGTGTGGATGCGTGCGCACGTCGCCACCCGGCTCATCGGCATTGTCAGCCGGCTCGCGCCGGTGCGGCGGCTGTTCTTCCAGCTGTTCTCCCAGTTGTGGATCTCCTACCGGGACAGTCCCGCCGTCGCGACCGCGCGCGGACGGGGGCCGCGGCCGGGCGACCGCGCACCCTATGCGCCGCTGGCCGAGAGTCCGGACGGCGCGCGCAGCGTGCTGGACTTGACGCACGAAACTGGTTATCACGCTCTGTTTTTCGGCGTCGACGGCTGCGCGCGGGCCGGAGAGCTGGCCGACCTGCTGGTCACCCGGTACGCGTCCGCGGTCTCCTGCCACGTGCTGCCGCGACAGGAGACCGCGGCGTACGCCGCCTATCGCGTCGACGGACCCAAGCTGGTGCTGGTGCGCCCGGACGGTCATATCGCCGCCATCGCGAATCCCGTCGACCCCGGCGAGATCGACTCCGTGCTGCGATATCTCGACTGGGTGCTGATTCCCGTGGTGGCGGCATGACCGGCCGCGTCGCCGTCGTCTCCGGCGCCTCCCGGGGAATCGGTGCGGCGATCATCTGCGAGTTGGCGGCCGCCGGATATCTGACGGTGGGACTGCATGTCCGGCAGACGGATTCGTCGGAGGCCGTGCGGGACCGGATCCGGGCCGTCGACTCGCGCAATGAGTTGATGGTGTGCGATACCACCGACCGACCCCGCGTCGCGGAGGTGTTCGCCCGCATCACCGAGACGATGGGCGCGGTCACCGATCTCGTCAACTGCGCGGGCGTGACCCGGGACGGCCCGCTCGCCCTCATGCCCGATGCGAACTGGGATGACGTCGTGCGCACCAATCTGACCGGAACCTACAATGTGACAAGGCAATTCGTGTATCCCGCCATGCGGAACGGCTTCGGGGTCGTCACGAACATCTCCAGTATCTCCGGTGTGCACGGCAATGCGGGGCAGGCCAACTACGCCGCCGCCAAAGCCGGGCTGGACGGGTTCACCCGATCTCTCGCCAAGGAGGTCGGCAGATCGGGGGTGCGGGTCAATTCGGTCGCGCCGGGCTTCATCGACACCGATATGACCGCCGGACTCACCGAGACCCAGCGCAAGCGCGTCACCGCGTCGATCTCCCTGCGCCGGTTGGGCGTTCCCGGTGATGTCGCGAGCGTGGTCGCATTCCTGCATTCGGCGGGGGCCGGATACATCACCGGACAGACCATTGTCGTGGACGGCGGTACCCGGCTGTGAGCGCCTACGCTTCGTGCACCGACGTCCCGGATTCGCTGCGCCGCGAGGGTGATGAGGTCGTGCTGGTGAAGCGCATCGCCGCGGACGAACCCTATCTGTCCGGGCACTTTCCCGGTGATCCGGTGTATCCGGGCGTCTTTCTGATCGACCTGTGCCTCAAGATGGTTCCGGAGCTGTCCGGTGCCGCCGCGGACCGCTTCACGCTGCGCTCGGTGCGCTTTTTCAGGCCCATCCGGCCGGGCGACGAGATCACCATCCGCGGATCACGGTCCGGCGCCGGAAGCCGGTTCCTCGGACGCACACGGGACGGGACCACGGCGTTCACCCTGCACCTGTCGGGTGATTCGGCATGATTCTGTCCGGTAAGGCGCTGCGGTGCGTGCTGCCGCACCGCCCGCCCATGCTGCTGGTCGATCAGGTCGATCTGAATCTCGCCGAGCGAACGGCCGTGGGGCACAAGAGCATTACCGCGGTCGAACCGTGCTACGGCCGGTGTGAATCGACCGGCGGCATCGCCTATCCGCCCGGGCTCGTCCTCGAGTCCATGCTGCAAACCTGTGCGGCGCTGTGGGTTTCGCTGCGCCGCGTGGAGGTCGCCGAAGCCGCCGACCCCACCCTGCTGTTCGGGAAGGCGGAGCGGGTGCGGTTTCTCGGGTCCGCCCGGCCGGGACAGGTCCTGCGCCATCACATCGCCATAGCGAAGCAGATCGGCGGGGTCGCCTTCATGAGCGGCCGCACCACGTGCGACGGCGAATTGATGGTCGTCGCCGAATCGCTCGTCGGCGCAACCGGCCGGCCGCGTCCGGACCGGTCCGCATGACACCTATCGACGAAGGAGAGAATATGGACGGCAATACCATCGAGCGCCGGACCGACCGCCTCGAGACCCTGCGCGGACTGATCGCCGCGGTCCTCGAGATCGAGCCGGAGGAACTGACCGACGAAGGGCAGTTCGGCGAGGAGTACGACGCGGATTCGCTCAGTGCCATCGAGATCCTGTCCCGCATCGACAAGGAGTTCGGCGTCGAGATCCCGACCGCGGAAGTCGAGCGAATGGACAACCTGGTGCACGTGTACGACGTGGTCGCCGCGTACGCCCGCTGGGATGCGCGGTGACCCGCGTCGCCGTCACGGGCCTGGGACCGGTCTCGAGCATCGGCATCGGGCGGGCGGACTTCGAACGGAACCTGTTCGCCGGTGTCGTCGGCACGAGCGAGATCGAATCGTTCGACTCGTCCGGATTCCGGACCCACCGGGCCGGGGAGGTCAAGGGGTTCGCGCCGGACGACATCTGTGAACACGTGGAGGAGCGGGACTTCGGCAGAACCTCGCTGTTCGCCGCGAGCGCCGCGCGGCTGGCGGTGCGGGACGCCGGACTGTCGGGTGCGGATCTGGCCGCCGCGCGCACCACGGTCTGCATGGGCACGACGAAGGGCGAGTCGCGGGAAGTCGAGCATGCGACCGAGCAGTTCTATCTCTCCACACCGGGCCATATGAGCCCCGTGGTCGCCGCCCGGCTGGCGCCCGCAGCCATCACCCGCGCGGTGCGTACGGAGATCGCCGCGGGACCCGGCCCCGACCACCTGTTCGGCACCGCCTGCGCGGCGAGCAACTACTCGATCGCCTACGGCGCAATGCTGATCGAGTCGGGGGCCGCCGATATCGTGGTGGCGGGCGGCGCGGACTCGGTGGTGCGGTGGGCGCACGCCGCGTTCTTCCGGGTCGGCGCGCTCGCCCCGGATGTGTGCCGTCCCTTCGACGCCGACCGGCAGGGCATTCTCACCGCCGAGGGCGGCGTGGCGCTGGTGCTGGAATCCGAGACGCACGCACGCGCACGCGGCGCCGAGATCCTCGCCTACGTGCTGGGCGCGGGCATGAACTGCGACGCCGCACACGTCTCCGCGCCCGATCGCGACTCCATCGCCCGCTGCATTCGCATGGCACACCGGCGCGCCGGGATAGCGCCCGGCGATATCGACTACATCTGCGCGCACGGCACCGGCACCCGAGCCAATGACGCGACGGAGGCCGCGGCCATCCTCGATGTCTTCGGAAGCCAACCCCCGCCGGTCAGTTCGATCAAGTCGATGCTCGGCCACACCATGGGCGCGGCCGCCGGGTTCGGGGCCGTGGCCTGCGTGCTGGCCTTGCTGCGCGGGCAGTGCCCGCCCACCGCGAACCTGCGCCGCCTCGATCCCGCCCTCGGCCTGCCGAATGTGGTGGCGGGCGCCGCGCAGCCCGCCGCGCTGCGCGTGGTCCAGAACCACGGGTTCGCCTTCGGCGGCAACAATGCCATTGTCGTCCTCGGGGCCGCCTGATGTGGATCTCGTGTCAGAGCGTCGGCGCGGTCACGCGATTCGGTCTCGGCTTCGATCCCGGCGCGGACTACACCGGGGCCCCGCGCGGCGACCTCGCGCTGCCGCCCTTCGATGCCAGGGAAGAGCTGGGACGCAAGGGATTCGGCATGCTGGATCGCACCGCCGTGCTCGCGCTGCTCGCCGCGCGCGATTGCCTGGCGGGCCGCGAGATCGACCCCGACGGCACCGGGGTAACGGTGGGCACGACCATCGGGGGATTCGAGGCCGCCGCCGATTTCGCGAGCCGCCCGCTGCTCGAGGAGAAGCCGTATGACGTTCCACCCCTCCGGTTTCCGACTGCGGTCATGAACTTCGCCGCGGGGCAGATCGCCATTCGACACCGGCTGCGCGGCGCGAACACCACCATCGCGGGCGGCGAGTCCGCCGGTCTCACCGCGCTGCGCTACCTGACCACCCTGTTCGAAGCGGACATGATCGAGGCATCGCTGCTGGTGGTGGCCGAGGAACTGTCGCCGCATCGGCTTGCCGCCTGCGCGCCGGCCGCACGCCCGGCCTGCGCGGAGGCCGCCACGGCCTTCCTGCTCCGGCCGGGCAGCGTGGACGACCGCTTGTTCCGGATGCGCGTGACACCGCCGGAACCGCCGCCGGAACCCGGGCCGCACCTCGATATCGATTCGTGCCGAAGGTCTTTCGGCAGTGTCGGCGCGGCCGTATTCGGCTGCCAACTGCTCATGGCCCAATCCATGCTGCACGTGGATGCGACACGCACGGTGTCCATTGCCGCCGCGCGCCCCGCCGTGACACCCGGTTGCGAGGTCGCGCCATGACCCGGGGATCGACGCCGGTCCGCACCGGGATCGCAACGCAGACCGGGCGAGCCACGCTGCCCACAACCGAGGTGGCGCGGTGACCGGCGGAACGGTGGCGTGCACCGAACTCGGGACGGGGACACGGCGGTCGCTGCTGCGGTCCATGCTCGTCGCGCGCGGGATCGACGAGGAGGCGACCCTGCTGCAGAAGCAGGGTGTGGTGGACCTGTGGCTGTCCTGCCGCGGTCAGGAGGCCGCGCAGGTCGGTTCGGCGTTCGGCGCCGGAAGCGATTCGGTCGTCTTCCCCAGCTATCGCGAGCATGCGGTGGCGCTGGTGCGCGGGGTGCGGCCGGAGGAACTGGTCGCGCAATGGGCCGGGCGCACATTGTGCGGCTGGCGGCCCCGCGAGCTGCGGTTCTTTCCCTACACCCTGGTGCTCGCCGCGCAGACGCTGCACGCGGTGGGGTATGCGCTGGGCAGGCGGCTGAGCGGGCATGCGGAGCTGGTGCTGGTCTACGTCGGCGACGGAGCGACCAGTGAGGGGGATATGTCCGAGGCGCTGAACCTCGCCGCCGTCGAATCGGCGCCGGTGCTGTTCCTGTGCCAGAACAACGGGTGGGCGATATCCAAACCCGTCGCCGAGCAGATGGCCACCACGCTGGCCGCGCGCGCCGGTGGTTTCGGCATCCGGGCCGCGCGCGTCGACGGCGGCGATCCCGAGATCGTGCACCGCGCCACCGCGCTCGCCGCCGAGAGCGTCCGCCGCACCGGGCGGCCCTATCTCCTCGAAATGAAAGTCGATCGCATGCTCGGGCATTCGACCGCGGATGCGCAGCAGCTGTATCGCGATGCGGATGACATGGAGCGCGCCGAGGCCGCCGACCCTGTTGCCGCCTACACCGCGCGGCTGCTGGATGAGCGCGTCGTGGACCGCGAATGGCTGGACACCGTCGCCGCCGAGGTCGCGCACGCCCGGCGGGAGCTGGCGCGGAGGTATCAATCGCGGAGGGATCAATGCTGAACGAGACGCGGTCGCCATGCCTGGCCGAGGCCATCAATGACACCCTCGCCGGACTGCTGGCCGATGATCCGCGCACCGTCCTGCTGGGCGAGGACATCGGCCGGCTGGGCGGGGTATTCCGGGTTACTCGTGATCTGCGGCGGCGTTTCGGTCCGGACCGCGTGCGCGATGCGGTGCTGGCCGAGTCCAGCATCATCGGCAGCGCCATCGGGATGTCCCTGGCCGGGCTGGTCCCCATCTGCGAGATCCAATTCGACGGGTTCGTCTTCCCGGCGGCGAATCAGCTTGTCACCCAGGCGAGCCGAATGGTCGACCGGTGGAACGGCGACCTGGCGCTGAACCTCGTCGTGCGGGTGCCCAGCGGCGGCGGATTCCGCGGCGTCGAACATCACAGCGATTCCAACGAGGCGTTCTTCGCGCACGCGCCCGGGATTTCGGTGGCCTGCCCGTCCACACCCGGCGACGCGGCGCGCATTCTGCGCCACGCCGCGGGCCTCGGCCGCCCGGTCATGATCTACGAGCCGATTCGGTTGTACTGGCGCAGGGAGCTGCCCGAGCGCGCCGACATCGGCGCGGAGTCCGCGACCGGTGCGCGCATCGCCCGCACGGGTGCGGATCTCACGGTCGTGACCTTCGGGGCCATTACCTGCGATGTGCTCACGGCCGCGGCGGCGGCCGACGTGGAGGCCGAGGTCATCGATCTGCGCTGGGTATCGCCCATCGACGTCGACGCCATTCTGACCTCGGTCGCCCGGACCGGCCGATTGCTGATCGTGCACGAGGCGGCCGGGTTCGCGGGCATCGGCGCGGAGATCGCGGCGATGGTGTGCGAGAACGGTTTTCATCATTTGCACGGCCCGATTCGCCGGGTGGCGGCGCGGGGCGGCGGTTACCCGCCCGCCGATTTCGAGAACGACCACGTGCCCGGGGTCGAACGGATCATCGAGGAAATGCGGAAGGCGGTCGGATGAATACCCACGCGGCGGTCGTACCGGTCCCGGCGCTCGGCCACGGGCTGGACGAGGCCCTGCTGATCGAATGGCGCGTCGCCGTCGGCGCGCGCGTGCGGCGCGGCGACCTGGTGGCGGTGCTCGAAACCGACAAGGCGGCAGTCGATGTCGTCGCGGAACGGTCCGGGTCGATCGTCGCCCGGTGCGTGGACGCGCGCTCCATCGTCCGGCCCGGGCAGCCGTTGTATCGCCTCGCCGCCGAGGACGACGGCGAAGAGTCGGGGGCGCGATGAATTCCGGCATCGTGGATCTCGCGGTGGCGCGGCCGGGCGAGCTCATCGGCAATGAGCGGTTCGAAGCGATCGGGCTGACCGACGAGTGGATCCGCCGCCGCACCGGCATTGCCGGCAGGCACTGGTTGCCCGCGGACGGGTCACTCGCCGAGCTCGCCGCCGCCGCGTGCGCTCCCGTCATCGAACGGACCGCGGACGACAACGCGATCGGGGCGCTGCTGGTAATCAATACCTCGACGCGACAGCGCATTCCGGGAATCGCGCAGGAGATCGCCGAGCGCGCCGGACTGACCGGATCGGTCATGGCCCTGGATATGAACGCGGCCTGCTGCGGATTCGTCTTCGGTCTGGTGAACGCGTTGTCGCTGTGCGACTCCGGCCGGGTCGGATCGGTGCTGGTGTGCACCGCCGAGGCCATGTCCGCGGTGGTGGACCGGACCGACCGCAAGACCGCCTGCCTGTTCGGCGACGGCGCGGCCGCCGTGCTGGTCGCGGCCCGCCCCGAATTCCGGCCCTTCCACTGTGTGGCGGGCGGCGACGGCGCGGGCGCGGCGCTGATGCGGGAGGACCCGGCCGGCGGCATCCAGCTGGACGGAATTTCCGTCTACCACCGTGCGGTCCGCAAGATGAGCGAGTCCGCCCGGCGCTTGTTCGACGTCGACCCGAAACCCTCTGTGCTGGTGGGGCATCAGGCCAATGGGCGAATCCTCGAGCAGATCCGGCTGCACACCGCCGATCTGGGCGTGCCCTTCGTCAATCGCATCGCGCACTCCGCCAACACCTGCTCGGCGACCATTCCGCTGGCCCTCGCCGACGAACTGGATGCCGCCGCGCTGCCCCCGCGCGGGCGCCTGGGGGCGGTCGCCTACGGCGCCGGTGAATCCTGGGGCGGCGTTTCCGTGGACTACGACCTGCGGCGCGCGGCCGGGCCGCGCGCCGGGTGAGGGCCGCAGCCGGTCACGCGCGGCGGAGCCGGAGCAGTTCGGGGCCGTGGAAAACCATGTCGTGCGGGTATTCCACGGCCGCCACCGTGCACCGGTCCAGGATCGGCAGCAGCAGGCCGAGGCCGATCTCGAGCTCGGTCCGCGCCAGCGTCGCGCCCAGGCAGTAGTGAATGCCGCGACCGAATCCGAGGTGACCGGCGGTGGGCCGCGCCGGCAGGAAGGCGTCCGGCTCGGCGAAGCGGGCCGGATCGCGATTGGCGGCGCCGAGCATGGCCACCATTTTGGCGCCCCGGGGGATGCGCTGTCCGGCCAGCACCAGATCGTGCTGCGCCCAGCGGGTCACCGCCTGGACGGGCCCGTCGAATCGGATCAACTCGTCGACGGCGCGGGCGTGCAGGCGCGGTGCGGCGCGCAAGCGGGCCGCCGCATCCGGGTGCGCGGCCAGGGTGAGCACCGCCTTCCCGAGCGCGTTCGTGGTGGTTTCGTGCCCGGCCGTCATCAAATGCACACAGGTCGCGGCGAATTCGTCATCGGACAGGCCATCGCAGCGCAGCAGCAGCGAGATCAGATCATCCCGCGGCGCGGTGCGGCGCTGGCCCGCCACGGACAGGAAATAGTCGCGGAGGTCGTGCGCTGCGGCGTCCGCGGCCGCCAGGGTGTCCGTCCGGCCTCCGGCCCGGCTGCTGCTGGCCCCCTGAATGGCGACCGCACGCTCGCGCAGCCAGTCCCAGCGCTCGGCGGGCACCCCCAGCAGTTCACAGATGACCAGGATCGGCAGCGGCGCGGCGAAGGCGCGCACGAAATCGAATTCGGCGGCCGCGGCGATGTCATCGAGCAGCGCCGTGCCGATCTCGGTGATCCGGCCGCGCAGATTCGTCACCACCGTCAGCGAGAACTCCCGGCTCAGTGCCGAGCGAAGTGCGGTGTGCCGCGGCGGATCCAGGAAAACGAGCCAGTTCTCGACCATGGTCCGCAATGCGGCGAATCGGTTGGGCACCAGCGGGCGGGCCGCGCCGTCGGCCGTGTGCGCACGGCGTCCGAAGTCCCGCGCGGCCAGCAGGGTGGTCACCGCGTCATAGCCGAATACGTAATGCGTGCCGTCCTGCGCGCGGTGGACGGGGGCGGCTTCCCGGTAACGCCGGTAGACCGGATAGGGATTCGCGATATCCGCCGCGGCCCAGCCGGTCAGGCCGAAGGGCGGGAGTGTGCTCTCGGTCGTCACGGTCACCTCGCCACCCCGATCGCGCCGCGCACTCGGTCCGCGAGTTGTTCTGGTTCCGTGGGCAATTCGTCACCACGCCAGGCCACATGACCATCCGGGCGGACGAGCACGAACAGGCGCTCGTAGGCGGCGGCGACGCCGGGCACGGTGCACGGCACGATGTGCAACGGCACGTCGCGCGCGCGGAAGGCCGCCTCCAACCGGGGAATCCGCGCGGAGCCGGTGAAGCACAGCAGGACGAAGCCCGCGCCGAAGAGATCCAAGGTGGAGACTCCCGGTGCGATCCAGGCGTGCGGTGCGCGCGAGCCCGGACGCGTATTGGGCCGCCGGTCCGCGACATCGGATGCGCGCACTTCGGGATCGGGCAGCACCAGTGGCGAATCCGGGTAGGCGAAACCGAGATGGATCTCGGGGGCATCGAATTCCTGTTCCACCCCGGACTTTCCGAGCAACTCCCGGACGCGTTCGCGGGCCTGCTCCCCCGCCGCGGAATCCTCGTCCAGTTCCCCGGGCACTCGGCGCCGCATGGCGCGCACCAGATTCCGGTTCGCCTCCTCGATGCCCTCCATGGCGATCGGCCGCCGCTCGGTCGTATAGCTGTCCAGCAGCTGCGGGCCCGCCCAGCCGTCCAATGCGGCGGCGAGCTTCCATCCCAGATTGGCGGCGCCGCAGATGCCGATGTTCATGCCGAACCCGCCCGACGGCGAGAGCGAATGGGCCGCGTCACCGACCAGGAAAACCCGGTCGCGACGGAAATCCTCGGCCACGCGATGCACGAGATGCCATTCATTGTCCGAGATCACCTCCGTCGGGGTGTCGAAGGCGATGGCCCGGCGCACCAGGGTCTCGGCGTCGGCCGTGGATTCCGGATCGCCGTGCAGTCCCACGGTCAAGCGATAGAGTTCGCGACCGTCCAGTGCCCGCACCGGGAAACGCAGCGCGGAGGAGATCATCAGATAGTAGAAACCCGCGGCGTGTTCGCCCAGTTCGGCGCGCAGCCGCGGTGCGCGGAACAGAATGTTGCGGAAGACCTGGGTCTCGTGCAACGCCGGTGCGGGAATGCCGCAGCCGTGCCGGATGGCCGATGAGGTGCCGTCGCAGGCGATGAGGTAGCTCGCGTGCACGATCGTCTCGGTGCCGGTCGCCACATCGGTTGTGTGCGCGTGGATTCCGTCCTCATCCTGATCGAATCGGTCCAGGCGGACGCGCATGCGCACGGGACCGTCCGGCGCCACGCCGAGCTCCTCGCGCAGCAGCGGCGCGAGCCAGTGCTGCGGGCAGATGGCGTCGGGTTCGGGCGTGTGCCGGAACTCCGGGCGGGTGTCCATGGTGAACCGCGGCAGGCGGAACAGCTCGTGCCCGCCGATCCGGGTGACCCAGGCGCAGTCCAGCGGATGGTCGCCCGGCCAGCCCGCCTGCCGAATCCGGTCCGCGACGCCCCAGCGCCGGAAGTATTCCATCGAGCGCGGCCCGATTCCGCTCACCCGCGGATGCGACAGCGCACCGTCACCGGCTTCCACCAACACGAACTCCACACCCCGCGAGCGAAGTTCGAGCGCCATGGCCAGTCCGGTCGGACCGCCGCCGACAATGAGGACGTCGGTGCTCTCGACCCTGCGCGCCCTCATGCGGCGCCACCGGAAACGTGCTGGAATCCGTTGACCGACACCGCGATCGCTGGTGGAGCACAGGCGTGCACAGCGGCCGCGGCGGTCAGACCCGATTCGATGGCGCCCTCGATCCACGCCGGAGCCGTGGAACAGTGCTCCCCCGCGAAGAACAGCCGCCCCTGCGGCGCGGCGGCGAGCGCGCGTTCCGCCTCGGCGGTGTCGACATCCTTGCTCCAGCGCACCGAGGCCGCGCCCCGGCTCAGCGGATCCTCGCCCCACGCCTGCACCACCGCATCGAGCACCATGCCCGGCCGGGCCAGCTCCGGGTGGATGGCACGCAATTCCGTCAGCACCGTGGCGACCCGCTCCCGCGCCGGAATCCGGTCCAGCAGTTCGGCATCCGGCCCGATGGTGTAGCTGGCCAGCAGGGCCGCGCCCAGACGCGGATCGTTCTCCACCGGCGGGTAGTAGGTCTGGCGCACCAGGCCGCCGGTGAACGAGCCGCCGCCGGTGATCCCGTCCTGCTCCCAGAAGGCCTCCCGGCAGTGCACGGCGATCTTGGTCGCCGGCCAGTACTGCATATCGTGGATCACCGCGGTCTTGTCTGCGGTCAACCCGGACAGCTCCATCCCCCGGACCACCGAGAACGGCACCGTGCACAGCACGTAATCGCAGTGGGTGGTCACGGTGGTCAGGCCGTGCCGCTGCCGCACCAGGACGCCGTCGGGCGTGACGTGCAGGCCCTCCACCCGGCGGCCGCGATGCACCGGCCCGCGCAGCCGCTCCGCCAGCCGCAGCGCGATCTGGTCGATCCCGCCCTCCAGCCGGAACAGCGCCGAGGACGTCTCCGTGATGACGTCGTCGAAGAAATGCTGGAGGCGGCTGGTTGCGGCGAAATCCCGGTGATTGGCGAAGAAGCGGTTCAGGTCGATGCGCTCATCGGCGCCGTGCCGGACGATGAACGGCCGCACGTCGATTCGCTCCAGCAGGTCCAGCAGCTCCACATTCAGATCGGCTTCCAGGGTGCACCGGAACTTCGCGGGCGCAATGGCATTCACACTGGCCGCAAGCCAGGCCGCGCACAGCAGCGTCTCCGCGCGGCAGTCGCGGTCCGGTGGTATGGCCTTGCGGAACTCCTCCACCAGGATCGGCGATGCGGCGAGCACGCGGGCATGACCGGCGGGAGTCTCCACGTAGGCGGCATTGTCGGAGAACAGCGTGCGGAACTGCCGGACCCGGTCGGCCAGGCCGAGCTGATCGATCATGCGCATGGTCCGGTGGTGTGCCGCCGGAATCCGCATCGCGCCCAGCTCCGCGATCGGCCCGCTGCCGTGCGGGGTGAAGGCGTGGGTGCGCAGCCGTCCGCCCAGGCCGAGGCGCGCCTCCAGCACCCGGACCCGATGCCCGAGCCGCTCCAGCTCGTGCGCCGCGGTCAAGCCCGCGACTCCCGCACCGATCACGGTGACGTGTTTGGGCTGCACGGCTCTCGCCGCGGTACGGCATTCCTCCGGTAGCAGATCCATCTGCGCTCGCTCCTCCACGCCTCGGGTGACGACTCGGCCTCCATGCTCGTTTCGGGCAAATGGTCCGCACATCCCGCGCGATCGGAAGCGGTGGGTGGGTTTCGGCGACGCGACTCCCGGCAGCCCCGAGCCGATTTCGGCGCACACCGCACGAGTCGGCGGGATCGTCGCGCCACCGGTCCGAGCGGCGAACCCGGAGCGATACTGGGCATCGCACCAGGGAGGAGAACGGGATGACCGAGAACGGGAATCGCGGCGGCGCGGCCGCCGGCGAAATGGCAAGGAGCATGACCACTTACGACGGCCTGCGGCTCGCGGGCACGGCGGTCGTCACCTCCGGCGCAGGGGAGCACACCGCCTCCGGCGAACCGGAGCACGCCGTTCTGCTACTGCACGGCGAAGGCGCCGACCGCGACCACGGCGGCTTCTTCCCCCGGCTGGCGGCCGAATTCGCGGCGGCGGGCATCGGCAGCCTGCGTTTCGACCTGCCCGGCCACGGCGAGAGCGAGGGGCGGCCGGAGGAGCTCACCCTGTCCGGTCTGCTCAATGTGATCGATGCCGGACTGCGTGATCTGCGCACCCTGCTGCCGGGCGCGCGGCTCACGCTGTTCGCCTCCGGGCTCACCGGCGGAGTCGCGGCGGGCTATGCGGCCCGGCGCGGGTCCGAGATCGACCGGCTCGTTCTGATCAATCCGCTGATCGACTACCAGAGGCAGTTCGTGGACGAGGCCCCGAACTGGTCGGACGGTCGTCTCGATCCGGACGCGGCCGCCGTGCTGCGCGGCACCGGCCGCCTCGACCGCGCGCCCGCGTACGTGCTCGGCCGCGCCATGCTCAACGAGGTGTTCTGGTTGCAGCCGCGCGGCGTGCTCGAGGCGATCACCGCGCCGGTGCTCATCGTGCACGGCGCGGGCCCGACGCCGGTGCCGGTCGACTCCTCGCGCACCGCCGCCGCGGCGCTGCGGTGCCCGCATCGGCTGGTCGAGATCGGCGACACCCAGCGATGGGAATGGCGCGCACCGGTCATTCGCGAATCCATCGAATGGATTCTGGCACCGGTGGATTCCGGCCGCGCCGAGGCCGAACCGCTGCCGACGGCGCGGTGACGCCAAGGGTAGCGGCGGCCCCGGCTCACGGCGCGAGCCGGGCCAGGTCCACCCGCGAATTGACATCCAGCTTGCGATAGATCTGGCGGAGGTGGAAACCCACGGTATGCGGCGAGATGAACAATTCCCGGGCCACCAGCCGATTGGTCAGGCCGCGCGCCACCAGGCGCGCCACCTTCTCCTCGGTGCTGGTCAGGCTCTCCCACCCGGATTCCGGGCGCGGCGCGTGATTCCAATGGCGTCGCCGGACCCCGAGCCGCCGCAGCCGTCGCCGCACCCGGGCGGTGTCCCGGTCCGCGCCGATGTCCTGATAGGCCGCGGAGGCCCGGATGAGCTGGGCGACAGCGGATTCCCGGTCGGACTCGCACAACAGCACGCCGCAGTCCTCCAAAGCGGTCGCCCGCACCCACGGATCGGCGTAGTCGTCGGCCAGTGCGGCGATGGCGGATCCGTCCCGATTCAGCAGGGCCCGTGCGTGATTCGCCGCCCTGGCGAGGACGGCGTGCCCAGGATTGGCCGCGCCGATCGACTCGATCTCCCGCACCACGTCACCGGCGACGTCCTCGCGTCCGGCGGCGAGCAGGAGCCGCACGGACGACGGCGTGCCCACCGGATCCGACCGCACCAGGGTACGAACATCGCCCGCTTCCAACAGCATTCGCAGCGCCGATTCGTTCTCCCCGGAGGCCGCGGCCACGAACGCCGTCACCCGGCAGCGCATGATCCACAGCGGATGCTTCTCGTTGCGGGGCACCGTGTGCTCGAGCGCCCGGACCCGTTCCTGCGCCGTCCCCAGATCACCCCGGCGCAACGCCGTCAGCGCGAGAACCGCGTGCAGCGCGGGCAGAGGCAGCGCCATGCGCGTCTCGTGGCAGCGATCCAGGGCGTCGGTCGCATCGGCCTCGGCGCCCGCCAGATCGCCCCGGCCGAGCCGCACCCAGGCCCGCAGGGTCGGCGGTATGGCGGCCAGCACCTCGGTCCGGCTCGATTCGATGAGGGTGGTCAGAGTCGCGATCGCCGTATCGGCTTCGTCGAATCGGTGCAGCCGCATCAACATCCACGCCTGCTGCCACAACGGATACGCCCGCACCACGTCGTTGGACCGTCCGGCTGCCTGCTCGACCGCGTGGAAGGCCTCGTCGATGCGCCCGCCATCCCACAGTGACACCGCGCGCACCACGAAGGCCGCGGCGGCGACATCCTCGCACTGGTTCTCGGGCGCGGCCAGAATGTCCTCGGCCGCTTGGCCGGTGGCCTCATCACCGGTGAACAGCGCGGCGCTGAGCCGGACCAGCTGGATACAGACGCCGCCGCACACCAGATCACCGCAGGAGCAGACCCGGGAGGTGAGTTTCAGCGCCTCCTCCAGATCGCCGCGCAGCAGATTGATCGTGGCCAGCCCCGCCTGCGCGGTCTGGCCGCTGACACCGGTGCCATTGGGCGTCTGCCAGACGATCTGCCCGGCGATCTCGGCGGCGCGATCCAGGCTGCCGCAGCGCACCAGCGCGGTCATGGCCGTCGAGGCCATGGCGAGGTGGTCCGGCCCGCCACGCTCGGCGATCTCCATACCGCGCACCGCCAGCGTGGCCGCCTCGTCGGGAGCGGCCTCGAGCAGCTGATGCGCTGTGCGGGTGATGGTTTCGATGGCCTCGGCGTCATCCGGCCGGGCGCAGTGCACGAGATGAGCGGCGGCCTCCTCGGTGCTCGCGCCCTCCCTGGCGAGCAGGATGGTCGCGGCCTGGCGATGCAGCAGCGACAGCATCGGCGGCGGAACGCCCGCCAGGACCGCACGCCAGATGGGGTCGCGGCGGAAGGTGAAATCCTCGGACCGGCTGACCAGGATGCCTTCGTTGAGCGCCTCCGCCAAGGGCTGCAACAGGGCCGCGGGCGGTTCGGCGAGCATGTCCGACAGATCCCGGGGCGTGAAGCAGCTGCCGAGCACGGCGGCCACCCGCAGCATGCGGCGGGTCGGCTCGGACAGCGCGCCCAGGCGCTGATCCATCAGCGACTGGAAGCGCCGCGGGATGGGCGCGGGTTCGGCGTGGACCGCGGCGGCGGGGGCATGGCCGCCGTCGGTCAGCCGGGCGACACCGCCTTCGATCTCGATCGCCTTGTCCTGGCGCAGGCCGTGGCACAGGTCGACCAGGGCCCGGACATCGGTGTCCAGACATTCGGCCAGGGCCAGGAGATCCGGATGCGGTGTGGCGTCGAGCAGATCCGCGGCGATCTCGGCCACGGTCGCCGCGGGCAGTGCGCCGAGAGGTTCCAGCCATTCGGTGCGTTCGTGCCGGCCCAGAGCGTCCAGTACGGCGGCCGCGGCGCCGTGCGGGTGACCGGAGCGGATGGTGCAGAACCACACCAGCGGATGCTCGTCGAGCCGGATGGCGAGCGCGGCGAGTTCCACCAGCGCGGACGCGTCCAGCCAGTGCAGGTCGTCGAGGGCGATCAGGACGGGACCTCGATCGAGCAGGGTGATGAGCCGGTTCTCCCAGAGCCCGGCGGGTCTGCTCCGTCCCTCGCGGTCCGGACCGGGAGGGCGCGGTCCGCGCGCGATCGGCCTGCAGGTGCTCGGTGGCCGCGATTCGGCGGGCGCGCTGTGCGGCAGCCGGTCCTCCCATCCGTCCACCACGGCGAAACCGCGCCGCTCGGCCAGGGCCATCGCCTCCCGCAGCAACCGGGTCTTACCGCTGCCCGCGGGCGATTCCAGCAGGATGATCCGGCCGCGGCGGGTGCCCGCCGCGGTGCTCAGGGCGCCGGCGATCCGCTCCACCTGGGCGGTGCGCCCGCGCAGCGGTAGCGACCGGTTCGATACCGGCCTCGTATTCGTCATGGGGTGATCCCTCGATCATTGTCACGAGATACGCAATTTCAGGGGCGCGAGATTTCGCGAAATGTAATTTCGGAAATTCGCGAAGGAGTGCGCGCCGGCCGCTTGCCGGTGGCCATGATTGCGCTTTATACCGTGACGTTCACGAGTCTCGGAAAATGAAATGCGATCGGGGCGGCGAGGGCGGCGCTCGGTTCGAAACGTCAACCGTAGTCTAGGAATTCATGACTCTCGCGCAATGTCGGCTCTCTCTCGAAACGGTGTGGCCGGGCTGATCGGTGGCCGTCGTTGTCGATTCAAACAGCCAACGCTGAGAGATTGCTGAAGGTTGACTTGGCCATCTTCAACTATTCTCCGAAGGCCATTCCGCATACCGCCGCAAGCCGTATAGCAGGGGCTCGCGATCGCAGAGCCGGGTCGTCCCGAAGACCTCGCCGAAGATCACCGTATGGTCGCCGACATCGCGCCTGGACGCGATGCGGCAGTCGGCGATCGTATGCGCGGCCTCGATCAGATGCGGGCCGCCGTGCCCGGGCTCGAATTGCCAGGTCACCCGGTCGAAACGATCCGGCGCACCGGAGGCGAACAGTTCCGCGGTCCGGTGTGCGCCGCGGTGCAGCAGGTTCACGGCGAAGGCGCCCCGCTCCAGCATGGCGTGCAGGGCGGGGCTGCCGCGGCGCACGCAGACCAGCAGCGTGGGCGGGTGCAGCGCCACGCTGCACAGCGAGGAACAGGTCAGGCCGCGCGGCGTGCCGTCCGCGGCCCGGCTGGTCAGCACCGTCACGCCGGTGGGAAAGCGGGACATCGCCTCTCGGAAGCCCGCCGGGGTGACGGCGTCGCCGAGCGCCGCCGCCTCGTGGCGCCCGGCAGCGCGCAGCAGTTCGGTCATCGTCGCTTCCTCCATGGAACTCGGGCTCGGTGGGATTCGAGCTCAGTGGAATTGGGCGAAGTACTCGTGCTGAGTGGGCAGCGACTCCCGGAGGCTGCGCGCCTGCGCGGCCACCCGGTCGAACTCGCGCCGGGCGGGCCGGTCGTCGAGCAGGCGCAGGGCCGGTGACGCCTGCAATCGGATGCCGCCGAGGCCGAGCAGCATGCACACGTACGAATAGGGCTCGAAGCCGTGGTAGTACGGGTACACCGATTCCGAATCGGGCAGCTTGGTGCGCCAGCGCTCGACCCGCTCGGCGAGTTCGCCCGGGATCTCGCGCCGCTTGGTATCGCGCCAGTAGTCGTTGTCCGCGCGCGCCGCGCCGTAGTAGTGCAGCACCAGGAATTCGCGGACGCCGTCCATGCACCGGGCCACGAGCCGGTTGTAGGAGTCGCGCAGGGCCTCGTCCCAGGTCGGGTCGGGGAAGTGTTTGATCAGTTGTTCGATCGCGTGCTGGATGAAGAAGATTCCGGTCGATTCCAGCGGTTCGACGAAGCCGCTGGACAGTCCCACGGCCACGCAGTTGCCGACCCAGGACCGCCGGCTGCGGCCGATTCGCATGCGAATGTGGTTGGCCTCCAGGTCATCCGCGGCCGGGCCGACGAATGCGCGCAGCGTCCGCTCGGCCTCCTCGGCGTCGCAGTAGTCGCCGGAATAGACGTAACCGGTCCCGATGCGGCCGAACAGCGGGATGGTCCAGATCCAGCCCGCGTCCTGCGCGGTTGCGGTGGTGTAGGGCCGCAGCCCGGCTTGGTCCATGTCGACGGGCACCCGGAGCGCGACCGCGCGGTCGTTGGGGAGGCTGTCCTGGTAGGACTCGAACGGTTCGCCCAGTGTGTTCTGCATGAGCAGGCTGCGGAATCCGGTGCAGTCGATGAACAGATCACCGGTCAGATCGCCGTGCCCGCGGGTGCGGACCGAGCCGATCCAGCCCCGATCGTCGCGTTCGACGTGGACCACGTCGTCGACTATGTGCCGGACACCCCGGCGCACCGCGTAATCGCGCAGGAAGTCGGCCAGCAGACCGGCGTCGAAGTGGTAGGCGTAGGGGAACTGGGTGCGCTGCTCGGTGAGGGTGGTGCGGCGCAGGCCCGGTTCGGCGAGCTGTTCCTCGAACAGTGAACCATTCAGGTAGCGCGGGGATTTCTGGTTGTCGCACAGGGTTCCGACGAGGAAGCAGTCGTTGTCGAATCGGGTGGTCCGGGGGTCGTGCAGCCACCAGTCGGTCAGGCTGAATCCGTCGACCACGCGCTGCCGTTCGAACGGGTGGTAGAAGTGGTGGCCCGGTTCGCGCCAGTTCTCGAAGCGGATGCCCAGCTTGTAAGTGGCGTTGCAGGCGGGCATCCAATCGGATTCGGCGAGGCCGAGGTACTCGAAGAAGTGCCGGACGGTGCTGAACGTCGCCTCACCGACGCCGATCCTGCCGACCTGTTCCGACTCGACCAGGGTCACCGAAACCCGATCGCCGAATGCGGCGCAGAGGTACGACGCGGTCATCCATCCCGACGTCCCGCCGCCGACGATCACTACTTTCTCCAACACCTACGTCTTCCTTTCCCATGTGCGGTACACGGACGTGCTCGGGCCGGAATCCGGTACCGATGATCCGGCTCATGGCCTTCCGCAGAATTGGTACGCACTCGAAAATCACCGGGGCTCTGGGTTTTCCGCCCTCGCGCAGGGCGCCGTCGATCCCGAATCTCTGGACCAGGCGTTGCAGGCCCTGTGACAGCGCCGTGGCGGCCACGCGCCGGCGCCGGACCGCGGCCAGGATCTCGTGATCGAATGCCGCACCGTATTCCTGAGCCTGGTACAGCGGCCGCCACAGCGTGTTCGCCGCCGCGACGGCATCCTGAATGGCCAGGTTGACGCCGAATCCGGCGACCGGGGACATGGCGTGCGCCGCATCGCCGATGAACAGGATCCCCGGCCGGTGCCAGGACGGGAGCCGGTCGATCCGGCATTCGAGCGGACTGAGATCGCCGATCCCGCGGATCTCGTCGACCCGGTCGGCCAAGAACGGCACCAGTTCCGCCAGATCCGCACGGAATTGCGATAAATCGGTCTCGCGCAATCGTTCGAAGGCGCCTCGGCTGGTTTCGTAGGACATCTGCCAGTACGTGCCACGGTCGGTGGCGCCGAAGACCCGGCCGTTCCCGATCCGCACGCAGATGCCCTCGTCCGGATCGGTGTCCCGGCGGGAGATCCGGAAGAAGATCACATCCAGCGCGCTGGCGAAATCCTTGGGGGCCATGCCCATTGCCCGGCGCAGCGCCGAGTGACGGCCGTCGGCTCCCACGGTCAGCGTGGACCGCACCACGAACTCCCCACCGGGACCCCGCACACGCACCCCGGCGACGTGACCGCCGGCGCGCAACACATCCACGACTTCGGCATTCATGATGAGGCGGAACGTCGGATATCGTTCCGCCGCCCGGGCCAGCAACGTGAGGAAGTCCCACTGCGGCACGAACGCCATATACGGATGGCGCACCCGCAGCATCCGGAAATCCGCGATATCGACGCGCCTACCGCCCTGAACCACCCCGATGGTCGAGACCCGCTGATGGGGCAGCGCATGAAAATCCTCCCCGAGCCCGATATCGTCCAGGATCTCGAGAGTGGCGGGATGCACGGTGTCCCCGCGGAAGTCACGCAGGAAGTCGGCATGCTTCTCCAAGACGACGACCTCGATCCCCGCACGAGCCAGCAACAGCCCCAGCATCATTCCGGCAGGACCACCACCGGCGATGCACACGGTCGTCCCCAGCTCGTTCACGGCCGGCCGGTCCTACCCGGCCGAATATCCCCCGACCATCGATCAGCGCTGGCGCGCAGGTGAATTCGAACCACAATGCTCTCCCTCGTCGCCGGGATGTCGGTCTGATACGACCATCCTGGGCACGACCCACACGCCACACATCCCCAACCGGAGCGAGCAAACGCGCAGTTTCCCGCGCCTGGTCCGCGTGCTACAGACCGCCTCGGCCAACCACCTCACGTGATGACGCGGGTTATGGACAGGGATGGGTTCGTGTTCGACATGCGATGTCGACGTAGTCGAGGACGCCATCACGCTCGAGGAAATCGACAAGAGCGAAACAGGCCGATCGACCTGCTCGCCGCTACGCCACAGGCGAAGGTCCGCATGAAATTGATCGAGCTCGAGAATCAACGCAAAACGGCTGGAAGCAGGACTGGTGAACACCGCCGAGAAGCTCACCATCGGCGTAGGCGTACTCCAGCACGCTGGACGCGCCTGCCTCGGCCGCCCGTCACGCGAAAGACGAAGGGGCTTACCCAAGCCAGCGAGCGAACGCTGTTTTGAATAAGCCCCTTATGGTGGTTCTAGCTGGGATCGAACCAGCGACCCCTCGCGTGTGAAGCGAGTGCTCTCCCGCTGAGCTATAGAACCGTAGCTCGCCGCTCGAAAGCGGCTGTCCGGGCGGCGCTTCGGCTGTTCCGGACGAGGGAGAACATTAGCATCACATCCCGGCGGATGACTAATTGCCGCTATCGATGGGGTGTGAGCACGCGGGTTGCGGCGGATAGTTCGGGGTAGAAGGCCGCGAAGATGCCTAGGTCGGTGGCTCGGGGGAAGGCGGGGTGTGTGGTGAGGTCGCGGAGGGATTGGAGGGATTTGCGGCCGTAGTAGTTGCCGCCTTCGGTGGGTTGGGGGTGGGGGGTGATGTTGCCGGTGGCGATGAGGGGGAGGTTGCGTTCGAAGAGGAGGGTGCAGGCGCGGAGGCCCTGGAGCATGACGTCCTGGAAGCCGTCGGTGGGGGTGATGGGGAATTGTTCGGTGTCGAGGATGGCGCCGGTGTCGACGCCGGCGTCGATTTCGTGGAGGGTGGCGCCGTAGGCGGGGTCGCCGTTGAGGATGGCGTGGGCGATGGCGGCTTCGGGGAGGCCGCGGTGGCGGGGCAGGAGGCCGTTGTGGATGTTGTAGATGCGGAAGCCTTTGCCCAGCAAGGGGGCTCGCAGGATGGTGGCGTTGTTGATGGAGAACACGATGGTGTCGGTGCAGGCGGTGGCCAGCCGATCGGCTTCGGTGTTCACATCGGTGGTGGCGAGGACCGGCACCGTGCGGTGGGCGGCCGTTGTTTCCTGGCCCGCGGGGATTACGACGAGGTCTACGGGATGTCCTGCGGCGGTGGTGAAGTCGACCGCGCGCCAGAGTAGGGAACCGCTGCCGATGAAGATCATCGGTTTCCTCCGTTCGCCGCGGTCACGGCCTCGCACACTCGGTTCAGGGTCAGGTGGTGGATGAGACCTTCCACCTGGGCCACGAAGGCCTGTTCGGCTGCGGTGCCGACGATTTGACGGGAGACCTGCGCGAGCATTTCCACCGTGGCGAGCGAATCGCCGCCCAGGGCGAAGAAGTCGGAGTCGGCGGCCAGGTCCGTGGAGTCGCAGCGCAGGATGCGGGCCCAGATTTCGGCCACCTGGCTCTGGACGTCGCCGACGGTCTCCTCGGCGATGGCGGGCAGGGGGTTCGGCTCCGACTCCGGAACGGGGGCGGAACGCAGCGCCGGAACGGGGTTGGCACGCATTGCCGCGAGTGCGGTGCGGTCGGTCTTGCCATTGCTGGTCAGCGGCAGTTCGGCGAGCCGGTGGAAGGCGCTGGGGATCATGTAGACCGGTAGCCGTTCGGCGAGGAAGTCGCGCAGCGCGCGGTCGTCCGGCTTATCCTCGGACAGACCGGGCGCGGGCACCACGAAGGCGTCCAGGACGTGGTCGCTGTGTTCCTCGCGGCGGCGGCCCACGACGGCCGCGGCGGCGATATCGGGATGCGAGTCCAGCACGCACGCGATCTCGTCGGGTTCCACGCGATTGCCGCGAATCTTGACCTGGTGGTCGACGCGGCCGGCGAATTCGAGGGCGCCGCCGGGCAGGCGGCGCACCAGATCGCCGGTGCGGTAGGTGCGCTCGCCGCGCACGATGACGAATCGCTCGGCGGTCAGCTCCGGCCGGTCGAGGTAGCCGGCGGCGACTTGCGGTCCGCCCACATACAATTCGCCCACCTCCCCGTCGGGCACCGGCAGCCCGTCGGCGTCGAGCAGGTGCACGGTGGCGCCCGGCGACGGCAAGCCGATCGGGACCGAGGCCGCGCCCGCCGGGAGCGCGCCGGCGAGCAGGTGCGAGGTGCACACGAGACTCACCTCGGTGGGACCGTAGCTGTTGACCAATCGCACGTCCGGGCCGAAGAATTCGCGCACCCGTTCGGCCAGGTCGCGGCTGAGCTGCTCGCCGCCGAGCACCACGGTGCGCATGCGGACCGGCCGAATACCCTGGCGCAGTGCGACTTCCGCGAGACTGGGTGTGAAGAACAGGGTGTCCGCGCCGTTCTCGCCCAGCATGACCGACAGGCTGAGGTGGTTCATCTCCCCCGGCACCAGCAGCAGCGTGCCACCCGCGGCGGCCGGGGACACCATGGCCATGCACGCCATATCGGCTGCGGGCGTGTGATAGTGCGCGTACCGGGTGGCCGGGGTGAGCCGGTACCAGTCCAGGGCGGCGCGCAGATAGTGCACGACACCGTCGTGGGTGACCCGCACGCCCTTGGGCCGTCCGGTCGAACCGGAGGTGTAGGTCACGTAGGCGATATCGGCGGGCGTGACGCCGGCGTCGACGGGATCGAATCCGCTGTCCGGCAGGTCGTCGAGCACGAGCGTGGGCAGCGCGTCACCGGCGATATCCGCGTAACGGCGTTCGACCAGGCACAGGCGTGCGCCGGAATCGCGCAGGGTCTCGGTGATCCGATCCCGGGGGTGCTTGGGATCCAGCGGAAGGAAGGCCGCCCCGGCTTCCAGGATGCCCCACTGCCCCGCCTGACCGGCCAGGGTCCGCCCCGCGAGAATGGCCACGATATCGCCCCGGCGGACGCCGTGCTCGCGCAGCACGGCGGCGATCGCGGCCGAACGCTCCCCGAGCCGGCCGTAGGTCAGGGACCCGTCCGGCCCGGTGATCGCGACCGCCTCGGGCCGCGTCGCGACCTGTGCGCGCAACACCCCCACCAGGGTCGCGGGCAGCCGCGCGACCTCCGGCTCGGCGACGGCGCTCGTCACGGTCGCGGAGGCGGGCTCGGGCTTCGCGCCGGGAGTCGAGACGGCTGCCGGGACGGACTCCGGGTCCGATTCCCCGAGCACGCCCGCGATCTCGTCGAGCAGGCGCTCCAGGCGTTCCGCCACGCCGCGACCATTGCGGCAGGACACCGTGATTCCGGTCGAGTGCTCCGATTCGACGATCGCGAAGCTGATCGGCGCGAGCCCGGTGTGCGCCGGAATCGCGACCACGCTCGTCGGCGTGAAATCGGGCCCGGCGAAATCCTCCAGCGAGGTCTTGCCCGCATGAGAAATGATGGCCGAGCACAGGTTTCGCCCCGTCCGCCTGCCCACCGCGTCGACGGACCGCATGACGGCCTTCGCGATCGGCGCCGGAATCTGCTCCAGCCCAGGGTGCTTCATCTGATTGAGCTCGTCGCGGCGCATGAGCCCGGCGAGCATGCGCGCGTTGATCTCCCGCCAGCCCTCCCCCGGCGTGACGTCCAGGAACAACGGCAGGGTGAGGTTCGCGGTGGACGCCAGTTCCGGATCATGCCTGCGCAGATCGACCGGAATCATCAGCCGCGACCGCGAACCGATTGCACCGGTGACGATTTCACCGATTCGCGCCACGATGGCGGCATTCGTGCCCGGCAGGGTGCGATGCCGCAGCAGGAACGGGCGGCCCGCCATGCCCGCGCCGCGCCCGGCGGGCGAGCGGAAACCCATCCGCATCGGCACCGGCTTGCCCGGAATGCCCAGGCGCAGTGCGAGTTCCAGATCGGTCGTGGTGTCGGACGCACCCTCGGGAGCCGCACCGCGCAGCACCCGGAACACGTCACCGGCCCACATCTGGAGCCCCTTGGCGTCCATGACGCCGTGGAAGGCCCGGAAGATCACGGTGACCGGATCCGCTGTGAGCAGCAGTACCTCGCAGTTCGGCGCCTCGGACAGGTAGTCCGGGCGCGCAATGGGGCTGTTCACGACACTGTCGTCGGTCAACCGGTCGTAATCGACCACGGTATTCGGTATCGCCCGCACCCGAGGCGCGGCCGCACCGGCGATCCAGTCCCGTCCCGACCGCGCCAGCCGCGCACCGGGATGCACCCGCGACGCGAGGTCCACCGCGCGCTGGAGCCGATCGGGATCCAGCGTGCCCGCCCCTTCGACCAGCACCTGAATCAGGAAGGGCGGATGCACTTCTCGTGCCGAGAGATACATCCGTTCGGTGGGTGAGATGCGGCGTCGGAAGGCGCTGCTCAACTGGATCGGCTCCTCGGGAGAATTCGCACGAGACACGTCCGGCAGTCTAGGTTCGGCAAACGCCAGGCAATGGTGTGTGCTTGCTCTCACCGGCCGGAACAGCCGCTCGGACCAGCGCATCCGATCGCTGATTGTGAACTCTCACAGGGCCCGCGAACGTCCCGGGCCCGGCGCCGCGCTAAACGAGTTCGCCGATATTGCCGAACACACTGTTCAGCTTGGCCTGCCCGTCGGCGAGGTTGTAGGTGACACACACGATCGCGCATTCACCGGCCATGACCCGCTGCGAGACAACGGTCGACCGCTGCAACAGCTGCCGGGCCGTCTCCTCGACGTGGCGGGCCTCGAGCTCGTCCACCGTGGTCAGCCCTTCTCGCCGCCCGAGCAGAATCGACGGCGTCACCCGCTCCACCACGCTGCGAATGAACCCGCCCGGCACCGCCCCGTTGTCCAGCGCGTCGATGGTCGCCCGCACGGCACCGCAGCTGTCGTGCCCGAGCACGACGATCAGCGGCACATTCAAGACCTGCACGCCGTACTCGATGGATCCCAGCACCGAACTGTCCACGACATGCCCCGCGGTCCGGACCACGAACATGTCCCCCAGCCCGCGATCGAAAATGATCTCCGCGGCCACCCGCGAGTCACCGCATCCGAACAGAATCGCCGAGGGCTGCTGCCCGCCGGCCAGCTTGGCCCGGTCCGCCGCCCCCTGGCTCGGATGCAGCAGCTCGCCATTGACGAACCGCTCGTTTCCCTCGCGAAGCGACTTCCATGCACTGATCGGATTGGAGTTGGGCATACGTCCCATCTTGCACATGGAGCCGTCCGCCCGCGATCCGGCCCCATAACCATTGGTTCGGACTCGCGGGGTGGGCGGGGTCAGGAGATGGCATTGAGGTGATGCAGGACGGCCAGCACGCGGCGGTGGTCGTCGGGTTCGGGAGCCAGGGCGAGTTTGGCGAATATGGCGCTGACGTGAGTTTCGATGGTGCGCTCGGTGAGCGAGAGCGCCGCCGCGATGCCGCGATTGGATCTGCCCTCCGCCATGACGGCGAGGACCTGGAGTTCTCGCGGTGAGAGATCGCCGATCGGGGTGCGGTCACGACTGGGCGTGGCGAGCATGCGGGTGATGAGACTGGGGTCGATCGCCGTGCCGCCGTGGGCGACTCGATGCAGGGCGTCGAGGAATTGGTCGATGTGCGACACGCGGTCCTTCAGCAGATAACCGACACCCGCCGCACCGCCCGCCAGCAATTCCCGAGCGTGTTCGGTTTCCACGTATTGCGACAGCAGCAGCACCGCGGTGCGCGGGTAGCGGGCGCGGATGACGGCGGCGACGTCGATGCCTTCGGAGGTGTAGGAGGGCGGCATGCGAATGTCGATGACCGCGACCTCGGGCCGATGCGCCTCGACGATCTCCAGCAGCGCGTCCGGATCGGCCGCCTGGCCGACGACATCGATGCCTTCCGCACCGAGCAGCAGCGCGATTCCATTGCGCAGCAAGGCGGAATCATCGGCGAGGGCGACGGTGAGGGACACAACCGGTGCTCCGATCAGGTGCGGCTCAGCGGGAGGGTTGCGGCGACGCGGGTGCCGCCGCCCGCCGGACTCGCCACCGTGAGGCTGCCGCCGAGCGCGGCGACGCGGTCGCCGAGCCCGTCGAGTCCGCCTCCGGGTGATGCGGTGGCGCCGCCGGACCCGTTGTCGGACACGGTGATTCGCAGCGAGTCCCCCTCGTGCGCGAGGCAGATCTCGGCCGCGGTCGCGCCCGCGTGCTTGATCGTATTGGCGACGGCCTCCGCGGCGAGGAAATACGCGACCGCCTCCACGGCGGCCGGTGGCCGCCCGGTCAGCCCGCCGCTGACCCGCACCGGGAGCGGTGCGCGCTCGGCCAGCGAATGCAGGGCCGCGGACAATCCGCGCTCGGTGAGGACCGGCGGATACACGCCCCGCGCGAGCTCACGCAGCTCGGCGATCGCGGTGTCGAGTTCGGCGGCGCTGTCGGTGAGCAGCGTGCGCTGGGTCTCGAGGTCCTCGGCGCGATGCGCGCGGCGCAGCAGGATCGCGGCGAAGACCAGGCGTTGCTGGGCGCCGTCGTGCAGGTTGCGCTCGATCCGGCGGCGTTCGGTGTCGGCGGCGGTGACGATCCGCTCGCGGGAGCGGCGCATCTCGGCCAGTTGGGCGCGCAGGTCGATATTCAGCCGCTCGTGCTGGAGCGCGAGGGCCGCGGTCGCGCGGACCGCGGCCAGGAGTCCGGGGTCATTGGTGGCCAAGGTGGCGTCGTGGACCAGCGCGCCGATCGGCTTGCCGTCGCGTTCGAGCGCGGTCGCGGCCATGGTGTCGTCGATGCAGTCCAACTGCCGGTGATTGCCGTGCGGATCCCGATAGGACCCCGATTCGGGGTCGTAGGTCCACAATTCCAGCGTGGGGTCGCGCACCGCGCGGCGCAGTGCGGTGCGGAATTCATCGCCGAGGGGCGCCGCGCCGATCTCGACTATCGCCGTGCCGACCGCGGCGCGCGCCATATGGAAGCGGATGACACCGATCGCCACCGCCACGGGCAGCAGCATGGTGGCCGGGTACCGCAGATAGATCACCCAGCCGGTGCTCAGGCCGGGCACCTGCATCGAACTGGCGGCGGCCACCACGCTCACCAGCGCCGACAGCAGGAAGCTGAGGGCCAACGGCGCGAACGCGAATCGATAGGCGGGCGTGCCGGACCGCCAGCGCGCCACCACGACGGCAACCAGGATCACATCCAGCAGCAGGCCCATCGAACCCACCGTGACCTGGATCGGCTCCGCGACCGCCGGATCGTGGCGCACGAGAAGCAGATTCACCGACGACGACGGGTGCGGCGCGGGCTCGGCCCGCGGGTCGAGAAACATCCACCCGGCCGCCACCCCCACGGTCGAGATCGCCAGGTACGCCCCCACGAACCAGCGTTCCCACCAACGCCGCAACCGACCGGTCGGAAATCCGAGAGTGAGCGGAATGACCGCCAGCAGAGGAGCATTCGTCAGAACGATCCCCACGGTGAACAAGATCGGGCTACTCGATCGACGCAGCCCCGCCGCCAGCCACAGCAACCCGCCCACCACGATCAACCACCCCGCCCGGTCCCCCGGACGCGTGCGGCACACCACCACGCCCGCCCCGACGAACCCGATCCCGCACACCAGGAACAGCGCCATCTCGCCCACCCCGAACACCGGCGGATCCGGACTCCGCGCATACACGAAAGACGCACGCGGCCCGAGCAACAGGGTGCGCGCCGGATCATGCAACGCCGCCCACGACCAATCCACCGCCGCCGTCACCACCGCGGCCAGCAGAACGGTCGCGCACCCCGCACCGATCCCCGCCCACCGGTTCATCCGCCGCTCCTCGCACTCCCGCCGGATCCAGCCCAGTATCCGCCACCCCACCGCCCCGGCGAGCCCGAACTCCGTGCCAGCACGGAGATTTCCACTGGGCCAGCACGGATGGCGCGCCCCCCGAACCTCCGTAATTTCATGAACAACCCGCGCCCCCGGACCCGACCCATGAGCCGACAGCGGAATCGGAGCCCATCGATGAACACATCCCGCCCAGAATCCTCCCCCGCACCCCCACGCCCACTCTGGCTGCTCTGGCGAAACCCGGCACTGTCCCCGCACAGCACGTCATGCGCACTGTGCAGCTGGAAAACCTGCCCACGATCCGGCCACCCGAACGCCATCGCATGGGCAACCGCGACAACGCCGTCGCAGACCTGACCGCCACACCCGCGGACTCGCGGCCGACGTCGAGTACGACCCCGGAGGGGATCGACTCGCTGGTCCCGGAACACGCTCGGCAACGTCGTTTCCGAGACCACCGAGCCGGAGGTCGTACCCGACGCCGTGCCGGCACACGATGGAGTCAGGGTGCGGTGAGCTCTGCCAGAACGAACTGGTTGTACGCGCCGTCCACATCGAGATTGCCGCCACCGAATACCTCCTCGAGGTGCGCCCGGGTGACCGCTTGGTGAGCTGCCGCGGACTGTAGCCGTGCGACTGCTTGCCGGCTGTGGTCACCCGGTCGATGATCGACGAGACCGGTAACCACATCGGCGACGGTGCCATCGGTCCAGATGCCGGGCATCGCGTTCGACAGCAGTGCGGCGTCCAGGGATTGGCCGCGGTACCAATGCCCGCCGTCCCACCAATAGCAGAAGTTCAAGCGGCCGTCGTGCGTTCGACTGTTCAGGACGGAAGTGGTGATCCATTCCGGTGCACCGGCCAGCGCCTGAGTCGGTCCGTGATCGATTGTGCCGCCGGAGAATACGGCGCGGTCCCGCGGTAGTCGGCGGAATGTGGATCCGCTGCCGGTCGAACCTTCGAATGTCGCCATAGTGGCGGAGGAGATGCGCGGACCGACCTCGGAGCGGATCGCGACCAATGCCGCTGCGATGGTTGCCCATCGGGACCACATCACCGGCAGTGCAGGAAACTCGCTGTCCGCGAGTACCGGCCGCACACGCGCGACCGGATCCACGGGCGCAGCTGGGGCGTGTGCAGGCGGTGGCGTTCGGAACGACGTCCGCGGCACCTGATGGACCGGCTCGGGTGCGCGCGGAGGTGGGGGCGGCGGATTCCGCACCGGCGCGGCGACCCACCCTTCGCGCAGCGCCCTCGCGACCGTGAGGAGCAGCGTGCAGTCCGGGACTTGCGCGACGGGGACCATGGCGGCAGGCCACAGGCGCCGCTTTTTGTCGACCACGACGTAGCCGTCACTGACTTCGACCTTCTCGACCTGATCCCATGCCAATTCGCCCTTGGGCGTCTGGATTCCGGCGGCATCGAGACGGATGGGGCCGAAGGTCAACACCTCGCCACGCTGCACGGCGTGCAGCGATTTCTGAATCTGCCGCTGCCAGATGGGTTCGATATTGGCGCGCAGGTACATTGCGTAACGGCAGTCGTTGTGCTGAGGATCGGTCATGCTGTGCGCGGGATCCTTGTACCGATCATCGAAGGATACGGAGCCCCCACCCCGGCTGCGCAGCACGATCCGGAATGTTGTGCCGTTGTACGCCCGGTTGGTGCTGTGATTCACCCAAGTCTGCTCGACCGTGTCGAACTGCTCCCATCGCATCGCATACAGCGGCTGACCGACCATCTTGCGCACCAGCCCGTGCTCGTAGGCGTACACCCGGTTCCCGACATCGGTTGCCTTGAACACGCCTTGTTTACGAGCGACGATGAACACGTCGCGCGGTAGCCCCAACCGATGCTGTTCGGCGGCCTGCGCCACTTCGGCCGGCACCGGCTCTGGCAGTTGCGGCATCGGATCCCCTCCCTCGATGGTGTGCCCGATTATATGATCATGATCGATTCGAGCTGCCCGCCCTCGCGTTCGTCGCCCTACTCGGCGTAACGGCCGACGTCGATGATCACGACCTGTCCGTGATTCTCCGAATCAGCGAGGTCGAGGTATAGCGCACGACCGTCGGCCCTCACCGTCAGCGCATGGAAATTACCTGCGACACCGGCTATTTCGATGCGGTCGATCACGGTGTTGGTTCGCAGATCGATCACCGAGACAATGCCCGAGAACTCGGTCAGCGATGGCCACGTAGGTATCTCGCCCGTCCGGGGCTCACCGAGATGGCACTCGGCCGCTCCTCGAAGGGAATTCGCGCTCGCACCTACCCGGTCACCGCATCGATCAGCCCGTTGAGAGCGGTATGTAGCCGATCGCTCACGCGGGTGGTGCCGTGGCACGGATGCCGGCGAGCACCACATCGACGATGCGCTCGGCATCGGCGAGTGCCACCGGGAAGTCCGCCAGGTCGCGGCGGATGTCGCCGGTGTCGGCGACCGAGGCGAGGTCCTCGGCGTAGCGCAGCAGGGCTTCGACCACCAGTTCCTCGCGGTCGGGCCGTTGCGGTAGACGCTGGTGCGGTTCACCCCGGCGAGTTCGGCGACTCTTCGTAGCCGAAGCCCGCGATGCCGTCGCGCGCCACGAGTTCGGCTGTCGCGGCATGGATTTGCGCACGCACCCGCGCGGTGCGGCCGCCGGGGCGCCGCACGGCCGGTGAGGTTGTCCTCCATTGCCCCAGCTCACAGTCGAAGTCGCACCCGCACGGTGTGACATGAACACGTGCGGCAATCGCGAGAAGAAGGCGCGGCTGGCGCGGTCCGCATCTCGCAACATCTGGCAATAGTTGACCATAGTGAGATAGGGTGAGCGAGTTGCCTTACAGGGGAAGGGGGCTGGCCGTGTCGATCGCTGCCGCGGTGAAGAAGTATGTCGGTGAGCTCGGTGGAGCCTTCATGATCGGCCGCGAGGCCAAGGAATTCGGAGCCGCGACGGGAGTCGACGGCTACTGGGGTCCTTACACCCGCGGGCGGGGCGGGGTGCTCGGCGATGTGGACGCCGATGTCGTGGTCGCGGCATTCGGGTTCTTCCCTCCGAAAGCCGTACGCACGCATTGGGAATCGGTGCCCGCACCGGCCGCCAAGGTCGCCGCGGACTACCTCACCGCCTGCCAGGATTTCGGACGCCGCAAACTCGCCGACTTCGCCCACGCCGGCCGCCTCGCCGAACTCCTGCAACCAGTCGTCGACAGCGCGGACGCGGCGGGAGCACCGCTGTTCGCGGGCTGGCGCGCAATGCCCCTGGCCGCGGATGCACCCGGCCGTGTGGCGCAGCTCCTGCACGTGCTCCGCGAGCTCCGGGGCGGCTTGCACCTGCTCGCGGTGCGCGCCCAAGGCCTCACTCCCCTGCAGGCCGTCCTCATTTCGGGATCGCCGCTCAACAGCGGCGCCGACCAAGCACGCTGGTACGGCTGGCCGGAACCCTTCGAGGACATCACGCCCGACCTGCGGAAGCGCTGGGAGGCGGCCGAGGCACTCACCGACGAACTGATCGCCCCCGCCTTCGCCGCCCTCGACGAAGAATCCGGCCGCGAACTCGTCGAACTGCTGAAAGCCGCCCACCACACCGCCTTCAGCCGCCGCTGACCGCCGCCTCGGCGCCCCGCCTCAGAGAAAAGCGAAAGGGGCTCATCCCTGCCAGCGAGCGAACGCTGGTTGGAATAAGCCCCTGATGGTGGTTCTAGCTGGGTTCGAACCAGCGACCCCTCGCGTGTGAGGCGAGTGCTCTCCCGCTGAGCTATAGAACCAGAGGGTTCCACCGAAGTGGCTGTTCGTCCCGGCTTTTCTGCCGCTCCGAACGAGAAAGAACATTAACACGCACCCCCACCACCACACCAAATCGCGTGCACAACGCCGTAAAACCAGCCCGCGACCGGGGCGCGACCCGCGACGCGCCGCAGATCGCCGGCCACCTCCTATCTGCAGACAGTGCCGCCACCTGTCCCCTCAGGGCCCCAGAGGGTCAACAGGGACCGCGAACCGGACCGGTCGGTATCAACTGGATGCCCGGTTCCCAGGTGTTCGGTGATGCGTAGCGAACTACACGCTTGTAGTTCACTTTCACCCCCTCCTACCAGGCGATTTGTTGTCTACGCAGATAGTCGGCTAATGTTCTCTCTCGTCAGCGGGACCAGCCGAGAGGCCCCCGGGACGAAATGCGGATGTAGCGCAGCTGGTAGCGCATCACCTTGCCAAGGTGAGGGTCGCGGGTTCGAATCCCGTCATCCGCTCGAGAGGCCAACACGGCCTGCTTGGCGGTGTGGCCGAGTGGTGAGGCAACGGCCTGCAAAGCCGTGCACACGGGTTCGATTCCCGTCGCCGCCTCTTCTTCATTGAAGAGAACAAACCCGCGCGATTAGCTCAGCGGGAGAGCGCTTCCCTGACACGGAAGAGGTCACTGGTTCAATCCCAGTATCGCGCACCAGAGAAAGCCCAGATCAGGCCCGGTTTCCACCGGGCCTTTCTGCTGTCATGACCTACTTTCCGCCAGCCGCGTCAGTAGCCTGCGATGCGCAGCCACCGGCAGCAGGTCGATCACATCACCACCCCGCGCGGCGAGCTCCTTGACCAACGAGCTGGACAAGGACCCGTAGGCCGGGTCGCTGGCGAAGAAGTAGGTGTCCATGCCGGTGAGCGTGCGGTGCAGCTGTGCCATGGGCAGCTCGTAGTCGGCGTCGCCGTCGCGCAGCCCCTTCACGATCGCGGTGATCTCCTGCTCGCGACCATGACCGTGACCACGAGCTCGTCGAACTGGGCTGCCGCCCGCTCGAACACGTTGATATGGCCATTGGTCACCGGGTCGAAAGAGCCGGCGCACAGCGCTCTGGACATGCGACGGAGGCTAGTGTAGGCCGTTCGATCAACTGTCCAGATTGCGTTAGTGTCGTTGGTTGCGGTGGTGGATCCGCGGATGGATCGGATTTGGGGGCAGGTTGAGACGCCAATCGCTCAGGCGGGCATTGTCATTCGTGGTTACCGGCGTGATGTTCGCGGCGTTTGGCGCGGCTTTCGGTGCGGGAAATGGCTTGGCGGACACCGGTGATCCGATTATCGAGTCCAAGAAGCTGCTTGCGGACCCGGTCGCACCGAACGGGTCGAAGATCGCTTCCGGGACGATTGACGGCCGCAATCTGACGCTGCAGGTCTACTCCGCTGCGATGGGCAGGAACGTCACGGTCAAGGTGCAGCGGCCCAGCGATGCGTCTGCGCCTCGGCCGGTGCTGTACCTCGTCAACGGCGCAGGGGGCGGGACGGATGCGGCGACCTGGTGGGCCAAGACCGATGTCGGAGAGTTCCTGGCCACCAAGGATGTCAATGTTGTGATGCCGATCGGCGGCGCGTTCGCCTACTACACCGATTGGCGGAATGACGACCCTGCGATGGGGCGCAACAAGTGGCGGACGTTCTTTCTGGGGGAGCTGCCGCCGCTGATCGATGAAGCGTTGGGCACCAACGGGATCAATGCGATTGCCGCGAATTCGATGACAGCCACCGCTGTGCTGCAGATGGCCGAAGCCAAGCCCGGCTTCTATCGGACCGTCGCCGGATACAGCGGATGCGCGCAGATCTCGGATCCGGCCGGCAAGCAGTTCACCAAACTTGTGGTCGAGACCTATGGCGGCGGTGACGTCCGCAACATGTATGGCGAGGACGACGATCCGGCGTGGGTCGCGAACGATCCGGTTGTCAATGCCGAAGCCCTGCGTGGCACAAGGCTGTTCGTGTCCACCGGCAACGGCGTGCCCGGCCAGTGGGACACCCTCGACGGCGACTACGCCCTGCCCGGCCCCTACGGCCTCGCCAACCAGCTGCTCGTCGGCGGCGTCATCGAGGCCGCCACCGGCTGGTGCACCCGTAACCTCCAGGACCGCCTCGACCAACTGCAGATCCCGGCCACCTTCGATTACGCACCGGCGGGCACCCATTCCTGGGGCTACTGGCGCGACGCGTTCTACAAATCCTGGCCGATGCTCGCCGAAGGACTCGGAGTACCCGCGTAACTCGTCGACGGCGACCAGCACGGCGCGTTCGACAATCGGGCCCCGCCGACCCATGTGAAACGGCATCGACCGGGAACTGGTGGCGGCGAAGCCCGGGAAGGGGTCGCCACCAGTCCCCGGTCGACGATGTTTCAGATCCGGCGAGGAGCTGTTACCGGGTGGACTGTTCGTGGAGGGCCTTTTTGACTGCGTCTTGGGCTCGGTCTACGTGTTCGGCGTATTTGCCCTCGGTGCGCTCGTCCAGCAGGTCGCCGGCCTTGTCCACCAGGGGGTCGAGTTTGTCGGCGTGTTGGGATGCCAGGTCGGCGGCTTTGCCTGCGGCGTCTTTGAGGTTGTCGAATAGGCCCATGTGGTGCTCCCGTCTCGAATCTTGTGCGAGGACAGGCTAGCTCGGGGGTTGCCTACTGCTGGGGAACTTGGGGAGGGACGTTCGCCACCATTCGGCTTCGGCCACGGCGGACGCTGAATTTCCTGGGGTCAATGAGGGGGTGAGGGGGAGGTGGGTGACGGGGTGGAGGCCGGAGTGGGGGTGGGCTGTTTCGAGGGTGAAGTGGGCGGAGCGGGCGGTGAAGCGAAGGGTGGCTATGGAGTTTCCGAAGTGGGGGCCGCTGGCTTTGTGCCAGCGGATCGGGTCGGGTGGGATGCCGCGGAGGGTTGCCAGGCGGCGGAGGAGGCGGGCCAGTGGGGGTGCCCACAAGAGGGTGAAGAGGAGGTGGAAGCGTTTGGGCGGGTCGTTGTGGACGGGTGAGCAGACCAGTTGGAGGACTTTGGATTTCGTGGGAATGGGGTAGTCGGCGCGGACGGCGTAGCTGTGGTGTACATCGCCGGAGAGGACGCAGATCGTGCCGGGCGCTGCGGGGGCGGCGGCCAGGCGGTGGATGAGGGCGGCCAGGCGGTGGAAGGAGCCTCGGAAGGCGGGCCAATGTTCTAGATCGGCTGCCTGCCTGAGACTTTCGCCCAGTCGGCCGCGCCAGCCGGGGAGGCCGGCGGCGCGCTCGTTGAGGGATTGGATGTGGCTGACCACGGGGGGCATCAGCCATGGGAGGGAGGAGCCGATCAGGAGGTGGTCGTAGTCGCCGGCGGCGTTCTGTTCGATCCAGGTGAATTCGTCGTCGCCGACCATGAGGCGCTGCCCGTCGAGGATGCGGCCGCTGCGGGTGTCTATGACCAGCAGGCGGATTCGGCCGAAGTCGCGGCGGTAGCTCCATCGGGTCGGCTTGCGGCCGTCGACTTCCTGGTCGGCCTGTTCGGCGAAGTCCTCCAGGAGGTCTTGGACGTCCTTCTCCGATTCGGTGACCTCGCGGAAGAGTGAATTGCTCTGGAGCTCGGCCGGATCCAGGTTTCCGATGTGCTGGTACACCCAGTAGGACGCGAGCCCGGCGCGAATGCGCCTGCGCCACCAGGGCTTTTCGGCCATCTGGCGGCGCCAGGTGCGGGAGGTGTTCCAGTCGTCGCGAATGTCGTGGTCGTCGAAGATCATCGAGGTGGGGACGGTGGACATGAGCCAGCGGATCTCCGGGTCCGACCAGGACTCGTGGTAGAGCTCGGCGTATTCGCGGAACGAGACAACTTCGTCCTCGGGTTCTTCGCCGGCGCGCCGCGCGGTCAGCCAGGCGCGCAGTTGCGGGGTCGGCTGGTCGGCGTACACCTGGTCGCCGAGCAGCAGGAGCGCGTCGGGCCATTCGCTGTCCGGCAATCGGCTCATTCGGATGGCGTAGGCGTCCAACGCATCGGGGCCGACCTTGTCCGATTCCAGCGCGCCCGGCGTGGCTTTGGCCGCACGGCAGGAGCCGAACAGCAGGCTTTCGACCGGCCGGGTGCGAATACGGCTCGGCGGGAACGCCGATTCCGGTTCCGGCCAGACGATTTCGCCATCGAGGCGCACCTCGTAGGGAATCGACGCACCGGTCTCGAGCCCGTCGACGATCACCAGCGCGAAGTGCAACTCCCCCACCTGGAAGGTGCGCGCCCGGCAGCCGAGCACATCCACTTCGCACGCACTGTCGGTTTCCACCCAGACGGTCGCCGAGGTCGCGTCGACATGCCGCAACACCGGACCGAGAACCAGTTCCGCCATACCGATCGACGGTACTTCGCCGGGCTGCTTCGCGAATCGGTATCGCGCGGCGCACCCGCCCGCGCATGATCAAATTGCGCTGTCGCGCACCGTGTTTGCGTCGCTCTCCTTGATCGCGGCCTCCACCAGCACACGCGCCGCCCAGGTGATGACATCCTCCTCGGCCTCGGCGTCGAGGCCGCGAATATCGCGGAGGGCGATCTGGGCTTCCCAGCCGAAGATGCTCAGCGCCGAGATCAGGCGCTGATACTCCGGCTCGGTCAAGGTGGCGCGCAGGGGCTCGCAGGCTTGCTCGATCCACTCCAGACGGCGGTGGCCGCGGCGCGGCGTCACGGGTGCGTTCGGGTCCAGGTCCTGCGGGTCCATGGTCAGTCGGATCATTCTGCGGCCCAACGGAAGTGACTGCGGGGAGTAGCGGAGCAGCGTCCTGAGGAGGGCGTCCACCCGGCCGGCCGCGTCGCCCGCCAGAGACGGATCGGCGAGCACCGCTTCGACCGGCGGTTCGATGAGCGCGCCCGCGGTGGCATCGATCAGGAGCTGGTCGAGGGTCGGGAAGTAGGTGTAGACGGTGCGGCGGGAGACATCGGCGGCAGCGGCGATCTCGTCGATCGACGGCGATGCGCCGGTCTCGCTGAGTTTGATCGCGGCTTCGATGATGGCTTTGCGGGTGCGCCGGCGTTGAGCTTCACGGCCGCCCGAGCGGGTCGGGTCGTCCTTGGTCATCGTGGCTGTTGCTCCTCTGATCGGCTGTTCGCGGCCGGGTTCGTCGTCTTGACGCCGCCCCCGATTCGTGAGTATACATTCATGCAGTCACTGCACACGTGTGCAATAACTGCATAGCCGAACCTGAGTTGTCCCAGGTCGGCCACGAAGGAGAACGGCTCGACAATGCGCGACGACGCAACAAGGCACGACCATGCCACCGCCCCCGCCACCGCGGCCTTCCTCGCCCACCGCAACCTGCTGTTCACGGTGGCCTGCGAGATCCTCGGCTCCGCGGCCGACGCCGAGGACGTGGTGCAGGAGACCTGGCTGCGCTGGATCGGGGTCGACCTGAGCCGGGTGCGCAATCAGCGCGCGTACCTGGCGCGGGCCGCAACTCAGTTGTCGCTCAACAGGTTGCGCAGCAAGCAGCGCCGCAATGAGGAGTACGTCGGCTCATGGCTGCCCGAACCGCTGCTCACCGCGCCGGATGTGGCCGAGGACGTCGAGCGTGCGGAGAGCGTGTCGATGGCGCTGCTGGTCGTGCTCGAGACCCTGTCGCCGACCGAGCGGGCCGTATTCATCCTGCGCGAGGTGTTCGACGTCGGCTGCGACGAGATCGGCGCCGCCATTCGCAAGTCCCCCGAGGCCGTCCGCCAGATCGCGCACCGGGCGCGCCGGCACGTCCAGACCCGCCGTCCGCGCGCCGAGGTCTCCCCCATCCGGACCCGCGCGGTGCTCGAATCATTCCGGCGCGCACTGGAAACCGGCGACCCGCGGCGCCTGCTCGACGTGCTCGCGCCGCAGGTCGTCACGGCCGGGAACGGCAGCAGTCTCGACCGGCTGCGCTGCACACAAGCGCCGGCGCACGGAGAATCGCAGCCTCCGGTCCCGCCGAGCCGAAACTGCTCCTACCGTTGAGGATTCGTCAGAGCCGCCGGGCGCGCACGCCCAGTTCGTCGGCCTTCGCGCGAATGGCGCCGAGCACCAGATGCCTGCTCTCCGTCAGCAGTTCCTGGACTTCGACGGCCGTCTGATAGGCGGCATCACTGCCGACGCGGGAGAGCCGGCGACCGCTGCGGCGGCCGACGCGGGACAGTTCACGAGCGAGTTCACCGAGGAACGATCGTTCACTCGAATACTGCGACTTCATGCCTGATCGCCCCTCTTCAGCGTGTCAAGTACTCCTTGATCAACGAGTAGTGAGAGTACGCTTGTTCACTGATTCACGCCAGATGGCGATGCTTCGGTGAGGTCGAGGGTGTAGATCGAGCATGCCAGGCGTGCGCCGAGTTCACCGATCCGCACCAGCGTGCCGGGCTGCAGCAGGGCCTGCCCGGTCTCCCGGCCCGATTCCGCCTCGAACCCGATATCGAAGACCCGATCGGCGGCGGCGTCCCACAATTCGCGGCCGCGCACCGGCAATCGCTCGACGACCGCGCACAAACCGCGCGCGACCTCGTCCGGTGTCACGTCGCCGACGGCCTCGTTCCATTCGAAGGACAGCCGGAACCCGCGCGGCTCGTCCGCACCGCAGTACAGGACGTTGATATCGTCCCCGAGTTCCGCCTGCAGCTCGGACAAATCCGTGTCCGCGTGGACGTCGACATCGATGTTGAGGAATCTCCCGCTCACCCGGCCCATGATCCCATACGGCGATCCGATCGTAATCCGAATTTGCGCGGAAATCAGCTGCAAAATACGGCCTGATCAGGAACAATCAGCTATTACCTCTCGGGTCGGGGTGACCGTATGGGGAGCTCGTATGAGAACAATGACACGGGTCCTCGCCGCTCTCGCGGCGCTGATCCTGCTCGCGAGTTGCGATAACGCCTCGCCGCCGCGGACCGAGGACTCATCGGGTGACACCGGCAGGGGGATTCCGCTCACCGAGGGCAACAAGGGCGGGAGCGCCAAAGGGATTCCGATCGATCTGGGTGAGACGCTGTTCGATACCGGCGACCCGGTCGAATTCGTGATCCAGGTGGTGAGCGGCAATATCGCGAAGAGTTGCAAGGCGGAGGAGCTGCCCGGCGACTGCGTGCGGATCGAAACTCAGAGCGTGGCCAGTGCGCCGACCCCGACGTGCAAACCCACTCCCGATGATCCGGATCCCGCGCCCTACCTCGCCTATGTCGGGATGAGCAAGGAATTGCCGTCGGCCGGTGAAGGTCCGCGGGCATACCTCAATTCCGGTGAGACGCTGTACATCTACACCAAGAAATGCGAACCCGAGGAAGTAATCGACACCACGACTCCGGAGACGTCGACCACCGCACCGCCGACGACCACCGAGCCACCCGCGACGACCACCACGGGTTCCGGTGGCTGAGGACCCGCCGGACCAGCCGGCGAGCAGGCGTTCCTCGTTCGCCGACCTGTCGCAGGTCGCACAACTGATCGCGCAGTTCGTCGCGCCCGCGACGCTGCTGGCCGGATTGCTCTACTACTGGGGCTATTTCCACGCGCGCGGATTCTGCGCCCATATCGGCGTGGATTCCGCCTCCCTCGGATTCAACACCACCGATTACGTCATGCGCAGCGCCGACGGCTTGTTCATTCCGGTCGCGACCGTCGCCACCATCGCGTTGGCCCTCACGTGGGGCCGGGTGGCGCTGCCGCGGCGGTATCGCGAGGAACAGCCCCCGAAATGGCTGGTGCTCGGCTGCGCCGCGGTGGGCGGTGTGCTGCTGCTCAATGGTTTGTCGCAGCTGCAATTCGAGACGGTGTTCAATCGCGGTCTCGGTGTCGCCCCGCTCTGCGTGATCTCCGGATTGCTCCTGCTGTGGACCGCTGTTCGAGCGCGCCGCCGCCAGCTCTCGGCCGGATCCCCCGACCGGCCGCCGACCACGACGCCGCTGGAATGGACGCTGGTCGTCACTCTCATCGCCGGCAGCTTCTTCTGGGGCGCGACGGCGTACTCGCTGGCCGTCGGCAAGGGCCGCGCGATTATTTTCGAGAACTCGATTCCCGCCGCTCCGGGGCTGACGCTGTATTCGGAAAAGGAACTCGAACTCAACTCCGCGGGCGTGCGCCGCACGACCTGCGTCGATCCGAATTCGGCCTACCGCTACCGCTATGACGGCCTGGTCCTGGCCATGAGCACCAGCCACGCGTATGTGATCGTCCCGCGCGGGTGGACCAGCGCACAGGGCACCGCAATGGTGTTGCCGCGCACCGGCCCCGGCGCCGTGCGACTCGAATTCTCACGCTACGACCCGGAGACGCCACCACCACCGGTCTACTGCTGACACCGCGGCCGCCCGTCAGAGCCCCGCACCCAGTGTGGTCACCAGATCATTCATCGGCGCGGCGAGCGGACCGAGAATCTCGGGATCCAACGGCGGCATCGCGGCGATCGCGGCCCGCAAAGAGGTAACCGCCGCACCGGCTTCGGGACTGATCGCGGCAACGGTAGCCGCGGTCTCGTGCACCGCCGCGCCGAGATCGGCCCCCGGAATCCCCACCGCGGGCTGCGAATTCGGCGCCGGCGCAGTCACCTCGATCAGCGGCGGTGGCGGCGCGGGCTGCTCCACATCGACCCCGCTGCCCAGCGCCCCACCGGCCGTGCCGCCCACGGACGCACCGATTGCGGCCCCCAGGGCGGCGGCGGGCACGCCCTCGACGACGCCGCCCACCATGCATCCCACGGTCCCGCCGATCGCCGCCCCCAGCGGAACGCCGATGCCCGCACTGGGCGCCCCGGCCGCCGCGCCGCCGATAATGCCGCCCACCGCCATCCCTTTGAGACACCCCTCGACCGCGAAGGTCCCCCCGGCGAGGGTGCCGACCACCGCACCGATACCCCCGCCGATCACCGTCGAGGCGGCCCGCCGATCGGACTCCTCCCGCGAGAACCCGATGCTGTCGTAGGCGCTGGCGATCTGCCATTCGGCGACATCGAGATACGCCTGGGCCTTCTCCCGAGTGCGGGCATCCACCCACGCGGGCACTTCGATAATGGTCGTCCCGGCCCGCAGCGGCTGCGGTTCGGCAACGGGCTCCCCCGTCGCCACCCCCTGACCTGCGGCCAAAATCACTGGTAGAGCGGACAATACAGTGACAGTGCGTCTGGTGGTCATGGCGGAAATCTCTTCCTGAGCGCCGAACACCGCTACCGACATGCGGCCCGAGCACCCCACGCGGTGATCATGTCGTGCCCCCGATCCTAACCGGAACCCGCTGCCCGGCTGCCGGTTTCCCCGCTCCCGGCGCAGGGACATCCGGGCCACCGCCACCCGGGAGGCCGCTCGTTCCTGAGCCGCAAGGTCAGCGCGCCACCGCGGTTTCGTGGACGGTGCGCCAGCGCAGGCCGTTGCGGGCCTCCGGATCGGCCAGCAGAAGGGCGGTGGTGAGCCGGGCGCGGGGGCCGGAGGGGTGGTGGTGCACTTCCTTGAAGCGGGCCACGGTGGAATCCGGCGAATGGTGCAGGATTTCGATGTCGAGGATGTCGATGGTGAGCCCGGGGGTCGAGTTGCCGGCGCCTTGCAGGCCCGCGGCCAGCGGCTCGCGGGCCACCACCATTCCGGTTTGGGTGACCATGGAGAAGTCGGGGTGCTGCTGGGTCAGGAACCGGTCCAGGGCCGCCGTGGCGCCGGCGGTGCCCAGCCATAGCGCCAGGTCGTTGTGGAGCGTGCGGATCTCGTCGACGATCGTGTCGTAATCGGTGCTCACATGCGGGAAATTACCGGACCGCCGGCGTGCGCGGGCGGTCCGGGTGGCGAGGACCCCGGAAATGACGGCGGCTGCCGGTCTCGGGGCGCGGTTACTGTGGGCTGATGCGGCAGGTGTGGGAATCGTGGGGGGACGTGCTCGTGGTGTGGGCGATCGCGGTGCCGGTCGTCGCGTTCGGGGCGGCGGGTCTGGCACGGATGCGGATGCGGCGCGGGCGGACTCCCGGCGAAGCGTTGCGATGGTCGATCGCGGAGGCGGGGATACTGCTGGGGACCTTGCCGTGGATATGGATGATCCTCACCCCCGCACATGGCGAGCGGAAGGTGATCCTGGTTCCGTTCCGGGATTTGATCGCCACGGTGATGGAGGCGTCGACCAATACCGTGGTGCAGATCGTCGCCAACACGATTCTCTTCATCCCCCTGGGCTTCTGTCTGCCGCTGCGTTTTCCGTGGTTCGCGGGTGTCTTCCGCATGTTCGCGGTCGGCGCCGCGCTGTCCGCCGCGCTCGAGACCGCGCAGTACGTCTTCGACCTGGGACGGTATTCGTCGATCGACGATGTGCTGATGAATGCCGCCGGTGCGGGAATCGGCGCGTTCCTCTCGACTGTTCATACCCTTCGGAATGCGAAAGTTCCGCTGTCTCCGACGGTTCGACGAGCGTAACCTTCGTACTACGTTCTCCCTCGAGTCCCGAAGCGCGGCTCCGGAGCCACCCGAGCGACTCAGGAGACCGCCATGGTCGACGCCTTTCTGCACATCCCGCCCCCGCGCGCCGGGCGTGCGCGCCTACCCGGCACACCGGTGATCGCCGCACTGGGCAACTACCTCACCCGGCGTCTGCTCTTCGCCGAACTGCGGCTGAATGCGTTGCGAAACGCCATCTTTCGCGACAGGTGAACCTGCGAAGCCGAGACCACGGGGGCACGCTCATGTTGTTTCGTGATCGCCGGGAGGCAGGTCGCCGACTGGTCGATCGACTGCGCGCCTTCCGCGGGCCCGATGTGGCGATGCTCGCCATTCCGCCGGGCGGTGTCGAGGTGGCCCGCGAAGTCGCCGAGACCCTCGATGTACCCCTGTACATCGCCGACGCCCCGGGATCCGGGCACGGTCGTGGTCCGAGCCCGGTGGCCCGGTGCACCGTGGTCGTCATCGCCGATGTGCTCGACGATCCGGCCACGGCCCGCGCCGTCTGCCATCATGCCTACGACCTCGGCGCGATCCGGGTCGTGCTCGCCGCGCCACTGGCCACCGAGCGGGCGGTGGCGGGCCTCACCGAGACCGATTGCGACAAGCTCATATGCCTGGACACCTTGCCCGGCACGCTATCCGGGCTCCACGAAATGCGGTTCGACCGGCTTCGCGCCGGTGACCTGTTCGATGATCTCCGCGGACAGCGCGGAGATCTTGATATTGCGCCGCATCGAGATCTCGCGCAACCGGTCGAACGCGGCCGCCCGGGTGCATCGTTGCTGGCCCATGACAATGCCGAGCGCTTGGTCGATGGTGGAGCGTGAGGCCAGCGTCGCGCGCAGCTGGGTGGTCAGCTTCGCCCGCCGTGCGGCGCCGCGCGCCACATCCAGCAGCACGCCGATGTAGTCGGCGGTCAAGGTCGCCGCGTGCCGGGTCTCGTCGCTGATCCCGGCGCGGCGAGTGGCATAGAGCGCGAGAGTACCGACCTGCCGGTTGTTCACCGCGAGCGGCAGCACACAGATGGAGCGGAATCCCGGAACGGAAACCGCTTCGGCCCCAGAGGATTCGTCGACGCCGGTGCCACCGGGGCCGGGGACGACGACCCGGACCAGCGGCTGCCCGGGCAGCATGCGGGACACGATATCGGGTATCGCGCGCAAAGATTCGGTGACATCGTCTCCGGCGAGCAGCAGCGCTGCCAGCTCCGACATCCCGGCTGCTACGTTATCGAGCATGAACAGCCCTGTGTATCAGCACAATTGGTGACCTCCGGAAACGACTTGGCGAGCCAGCTCCTCGACCGATATTCCGCTGGCGAAGGCACGCGCCCGCAGCAGCGCCCACGCCGAGTCGACGTCGCACCCGCACTGCACCGCCACCTTGCCGACCGCTTGGTGCACATTCGACAGATAGTCGGCCTCCTCGAACAGCGCGCCGCCGAGGCCGAGACCATCGGAATCGGCGGGGCTCGGAGCGAGCAACACCGCATTGGTCAGCACATCGGCCACCTGGCCGGCCGTCGGCGCGATCTCGCGGTGCAACTCGGTGCGGCTGGCATAGGCGCACATGGCGCCGAGCAGACCCGACGAGCGCAGCGGCACCGCGAGCACGGCGCGCACACCGAGATTGGTCAGGGCCGGGCCGAAGTGCGGCCAGCGCACCGGCAGCTCGTCGGGGTGGGCCAGCACGAGGTCGTTGCCGTTCAGCACATCTCGCGCCGGCCCCTCCTCCATGGTCAGCTCCAGGTCGTGGGCCGTGCGGGCGGTACTGTCCGAGGCCGCCACCAGCAGTTCCTCCCGTTCGGGGCCGAACAGGGTGATCGCTGCGCCGTCCACGCCGAGTTGAGCGGCGACGGCCGACATGAACACCGGGCGCGAGGTCGCACGGCTGCCGGTCAGCCAGCGCTGCAAACGGCGCGCGTAGTTCTGGTGCAGCCGCGCGCAGGACAGGTGGCGCTCCTCGATGCCCCGATACAGTTCGGCCATGCGCTCGCGGAGCGGTTGCAGGCTCAACGGGGCCTGCGTGGACTGCATTTCGAACCTTGTAGCAATGGCTGCCGCCCGTGCGGCGCGTTCGCGTTCGGCGCTGTACTCCTGCCATTCGCGGACGATCAAGGCCGGATAGTCCGGGTCGCTCGGCACGTAAAAAGGGTACGCTCACCAGCCCGGTAGCGCGGTCAATCAGTCCATACGCGCGTCCGGGCTCGCCGTGGACTCCTCCATCAGCAGCACCACGCCGTCCCGGCTCCCGTCCAGCGGCGAGCAGACGATCGAGCAGACGATCGGCCGCCCGAGCCGATTCCGCGCCGGAATATCCAGCGGCCCAACGCGTCTGCCGGTTTTCAGGCACTGTTGCAGGCTTTCGTGGATCAGCTCGGTCGGCAAGCCGAAATCCAGCGTGAAGAAGCTCTCGTTCTGCACCTCCTCGGAACGCAATCCCCACAGCTCCTCGGCGCCCCGGTTCCAGCTGCGTACGCGCAGATCGCCATCGATGACCACCACGCCGGCGCCGACGCTGTAGAGGACGCCTTCCAAAAACGTTCGGGCCTCGTCCAATTCGTCGGTGCGCAGGCGCATCTCCTCGTTCATGGTCTCGAGTTCCTCGTTGCCGGATTGCAATTCCTCGTTGGTGGTCTCGAGTTCCTCGTTGGTGGACTGGAGTTCCTCGTAGGCGGTCTCGAGCTCCTCGCGCTTGATCTTGACTTCCATCGAGAGCCGAGTGGAGAACGTGGTGTCGACGAAGGTGACCGCCACACCGACGCCGGTCCCGTCCGCGGCCCACAGCGGCTGAATGTGCACCTCGAAGTACTGGACCTCCTCCGGGCCCAGCTTGCGTTCAGCGGAGTTGATCCGGATGGCGCGGTGCTCGCTGATCGCCTGCTCGATGAGGGACCGCAATTCCACCGGCCGATACGAGATCTCCAGTTCGCTCAGTGGCCGGCCGACATCGTGCACCGCCATGCCGAACTGGCTGCGCATCTGGCTGTTGATGATCGAGACCCGGCCGTCGGCGTCGATGCCGAGCATCCCGAACGGCGCGGTCTCGAGTGCCAGGTCACCGAGCTGCCGCTTCTTGACCAAGCCTTGCACCTCCTGCCCCAGTTCGCCGTCGAGCCGGGCGGGACCGGGCAGATACGCGGGCCCGGTCTGCCCCGCCCGGCGGCGGAAAATCCGCTGGCGCATATTGGTGACCTCGAATCGTTCACCATCGGAGACCAATAGTTCGGCCTTCCCGAGAAACAGGAAACCGCCCTCGCGGACCGCGAAGTGGAAACGGTCCACGATCTGCGTCTGCGCCTCGACATTGAAGTACATCAGGGTATTCCGGCACACCAGCAGGTCGAGGCGGGAAATCGGCGCGTCGCGGGTGATGTCGTGACGGCCGAAGATGACCCGCCGCCGCAGATCGGAGCGGAAGGCGAACTTGTCGCCCACCGGTTCGAAATACCTGTCCCGCAGCTGCTTGGACATCTTCTCCAGCGCGCGAGCGGGGTAGATGCCGGCGCGGGCCTCGCGCAGCGCCTCCTCGTCGACATCGGTGCCGTAGATCTTGATCCGGCGTGCGGCCTCCTCGAGACCGAGCACCTCGGCCAGGGCGATGGCCAGCGAATAGGTTTCCTCGCCGCTGGAGCAGCCGGCGCTCCAGATCCGGATCTCGTCGCCCGGATCACCGGCCGCAATGATCTCGGGCAGCACCTCGCGCTGCAGATACTCCCAGGATTCCAGATCCCGGAAAAAACTCGTCACATTGATCAGGATGGTGTTGAACAGATGGCGGAATTCCTCGGCATTGCTCTCGAGCAAATCCCGGTAGTCGAGGTAATCCCCGACTCGCACCTCGTTCATGCGCTTGCGAATGCGTCGGGTCAGCGACGAGCGCTTGTATCCGGTGAAATCGAATCCGCGGGAATCACGAATGAAAACCAGCAGGTCCTCCAGCGCGGCGTCGGCCGCCGGGTCGGCGGTCTCGCTCGGTTCGGACATGATCTCCTTCTTCGACTCGGTCATACCTCACCCGGCTCCACCAAACCACGGACGACCGCGGCGATCTCGTCCAGCGGCAGGACCAGATCCGCCGCCCCGGTCGCCCGGGCCGCCGTGGGCATTCCCCGGAACTCCGCGTCCTCGGGATCTTGCACGATCACTGTGCCACCTCGGGATTTCACCGCGCTCACTCCCATCGCGCCATCGCTGCCGGTGCCGGTGAGCACCACCGCGATGGCGCGGGCGCCGTAGGCGCCGGCGACCGATTCGAACAGCAGATCGGCCGAGGGGCGCACGAAATGCACGAGTTCGCTGCTGGACAGGGTCAGCACGCCGTGCGGCTCGACCAGCAGATGGTAGTTCGGCGGTGCGATGTACACCGTCCCCGGCTCGGCCGTCACCCCCGCCCTGGCCAACTCGACCCGCAGTCCTGTTCTGCGGCCGAGCAATTCGGCGATGATCGTCCGGTGGCGGGGATCGAGATGCTGCACGACCAACACGGGGATCGGCAAGGTGGCGGGCAGGGCCCCGAGTACCCGGATGAGCGCGCCGATCCCCCCGGCCGAGGACGCGATGGCGACCACGCTGTATTTGTCGGCGGCGTCGTCGGTGTTCATGGTCGGCGCCGCGATGCCGGACGAATCCACGGCACCGCGGGCGGCAGCAGACATCCGGGCACGGCCCAATCGTAGTCCTGCCGGGCGCTCCCGCTCAGCGCCCCACCGTGCCACCGGTGCGCCGCGATCAGCCGCCCCGGCCCCTTGACGTGCCGATTTGCATTGGCACCCCGGTTGTACGCTAAAGTTCTGTCCCGCAAGCCGATCGGCTCCCAGAGCCCCGGCAAGCGAATGCGGATGTAGCGCAGCTGGTAGCGCATCACCTTGCCAAGGTGAGGGTCGCGAGTTCGAATCTCGTCATCCGCTCAACGGGGGATTATCATGCGCGATTAGCTCAGCGGGAGAGCGCTTCCCTGACACGGAAGAGGTCACTGGTTCAATCCCAGTATCGCGCACCAGAGCACAGCGGAAGGGCCCGGTTTCGACCGGGCCCTTCCGCTGTTTCGGTCTGTGCGCGTCCGGACGCCTCGCCGTGCGTGCACCACTGTTTGCTGTGCGTGCAAACCTCGCGCCGCGGCGGGGTGTTCGCGCAGATCCGACCGTAATCTCCGGAGTGTGATGGTGGCGGTTGGTTTCGGTGACAAGGGATTCGGCATGCTCGTGCACGACACGGCCTTGATCGCTCCGCACGAGCGGGTCGAGGCGGTGAACGCGGTCTTCAATGACAAGGAGAGCCCGCAGGCGGTGACGTATGCGACCGAGGCGGTCGGGCGGCATCGGATGTATCTGTACGACCTCGGGCCGGGGGTGCATGTGCTGCGCAACAGCGGGACCGGGCTGTACATCGTGCGCAATGCCCGGCATGTCGCGCAGGGGGCGCCGGAACAGTTCGCGCTGTTCATGCAGCTGCGCGGATCGGGGCTGCTGACGGCGGTGGAAGGGCAGGGGGTGATCGAGCCGGGCCGGCTGAGCCTGCTGGATACGACGCGGCCGTATTCGTATCGGCAGTCGGCCTCCAGTGATCACAAGGTGGTGATCCTCGAACCCGGGCTGCTGGGATTGCCGGTCGATGTCATCCGGTCGGCCGCTGCCGCATTGCCGTCAAGTCCGGTGTATCCGCTGGTGCGGGCGCATTTCCTGGAGTTGTGCAATACGCCGACGGAGCTGCCCGAGGAGGCGGCGTTCGCGGTCGGGCAGGCCACGGTGCAGTTGATCCGGGCGCTGGTCGCCACGGCGGCGCGCGACAGCCGGCGCGGCGAGGCCATGGACGATTCGCTGCTGCTGCGCATCGGGCTGTTCATCGACGCGCACCTGCACGATCCGGGGCTGGATCCGCGCCGGATCGCTGCGGCGCACAGTATTTCGGTGCGGCAGCTGTACTACCGGTGGTCGCGCGCGGGCCACGAGCCGGGGCTGGCCGAGTGGATCCTGCGGCGGCGGCTGGAACGCGCCGGTCAGGTGCTCGCCGATCCGGGCAATGACGCGCCCATCGCGGCGGTGGTGCGGGCGTGCGGGTTCACCAATGTCAGTCACTTCCATCGGCGTTTCCGCGAGCGGTACGGCATGACGCCACGGGAGTGGCGGGAAGCGCATCGCCTCGGAGAAGGAGTCGGGCAATGACCCGCAAGCGTGTCGGGGTGCTGTTGTTCGACGGCGTGAAGATGCTCGACTTCGTCGGCCCGGCAGAGGTTTTCGTCGAGGCCAATCAGTCGCTGCCCGCCTATGAGGTGGTGTTGCTGTCCCCGGACGGGCGGCCCGTGCAGACCTCGGTCGGCGGGCCGGTGGGCGTCGCGGCCGCGGCGGCGGACGCGGGGGCATTCGACACCGTGGTGATTCCCGGCAGTGAGTGGGCGCCCGCGCGATTCGTGACGCCGGAGTTGCTGGCGGCCGCCGGCGGGCTGGCGCGGCGGACCCGGCGGCTGACCTCTATTTGCAGCGGCGCGTTCGTGCTCGCGCAGCTGGGGCTGCTGGACGGGCGGCGGGCCACCACGCACTGGAAGTTCACCAAGGACCTCGCCGCGCGGTTTCCGGAGATCGACGTCGATCCCGATGCCATCTATGTGCGCGACGGCCACATCTACAGCTCCGCGGGCGTCGCGGCGGGCGTGGATCTCGCCCTGGCCCTGGTGGAAGAGGATCACGGCGCCGATATCGCGCGCCGGGTGGCCCAGTCGCTGCTGGTGTACATGCAGCGCGCGGGCGGGCAGTCCCAGTTCTCGGCGGCGGCGACCGGGCCGCTGCCGCGCAGCCCGCTGGTGAGCAAGGTCGCGGATCTGATCTGGTCGGATCCGGTGTCGCCGTACACGGTGGAATCCCTTGCGGCGCATGCGCGGGTGAGCCCGCGGCATCTGACCCGGCTGTTCCGGACCGAGCTGGACAGCTCCCCGGCCGAGTACGTGAGCTTCGTGCGCTTCGCGGTGGCGCGGGACAAGCTGGAGGCCGGGCATACGGTCACCGAGGCCGCCATGATCTCCGGATTCGGCAATAGCGAGGCCATGCGGCGGGCCTTCATCATGCGGCTGGGGATCTCGCCCAAGAAGTATCAGCAGCGCTTCCGGTCGGCCATGCGCAGCGCGGGCTGACCTCCCGGCGTCGCGGGGCCTTGTCCGGATTTCAGGTCTTCGTGTCGCATTCGGTGGGGCGAATCTCCCTGGCCCTCAATAAAACTGTGAGGCGGAGGGGGTGCAGCCGAGGAGAGGCGAGATCATGACCGGAAAACGAAAAGCCCTGGTGGCGGCGATGGCCGTGGCGGCGGCGAGCGCGATCGCCGCGGTCCCGGCCGCCGCCGCACCCACGGCCCCGACCATCGTGCTGGTGCATGGCGCGTTCGCCGACGCCACCAGCTGGGACGGCGTCGCCGCCGCGCTGCGCGCCGACGGGTCCGAGATCACCGCTTCGCACGCCTCGCTCGTCTCCCAGCCCGCCGTCGTCGCCGGCTTCATCGAACAAGCCGCCCAGTAGAGGGAATTCGCCGTGACCACACCGTCCTCCATCGACGCGCACACCCGCGAGCAGATCGCCCGCGCCAATGAGAGCGGCCGCACGCCAGTGGTTTTCATCCACGGCCTGTGGCTGCTGGCCAGCAGCTGGGACCGCTGGGCCGAGGTGTTCGCCGCCGCCGGCTACGCGCCCGTGACCGCCAATTGGCCCGATGACCCGGAGACCGTCGCAGCGGCCCACGAACACCCGGAAGCGTTCGCGGGCAAGACGATCGGACAGGTCGCCGATCATGTCGCGGCCGTCATCGGCGAGCTGTCCCGCAAGCCCGCGGTCGTCGGGCACTCCTTCGGCGGCTTGCTCGCCCAGATCATCGCCGGGCGCGGCCTGTCCGTCGCCACCGTCGCCATCGATGCCGCGCCCTTCCGTGGCGTGCTGCCCCTGCCGATCAGCTCGCTGCGCGCCGCCGCACCGGTGCTCACCAATCCGGCCAATCGCCATCGCGCGGTCCCGCTGACCTACGAGCAGTTCCGCTACTCCTTCGCCAATGCGGTCGGCGAGGACGAAGCGCGGCAGCTCTACGACACCTTCGCCGTCGCCGCCCCCGGCGCACCGCTGTTCCAGGCCGCCGCGGCCAATCTGAACCCGTGGTCGGAGGACAAGGTCGACACCGAGAATCCGGAACGCGGCCCGCTGCTGATCATTTCGGGCGAGAAGGACAACACCGTGCCGCGCGCCATCAGCGAAGCGGCCTTCCACAAGCAGCGGAGGAACCCGGATGTCACCGAGTTCGCGGAGATCCCGGGCCGCGGGCACGCCCTCACCATCGACAGCGGCTGGCGTGAGGTCGCCGAGGCCGCGCTGAAGTTCGTGCAGCGCTTCGCCTGAGCCGTCAGGCGTAGTCCCAGCAGCGCGTGTAGAGGCGGGGAATCCGGAACAGCGATCGGGTCCCCGTCTCGGTCTCCCGCACCACGCGTTCGAGGAAGCCGAGACGCTCGAGCAGGCGAACCTGTTCGCTGATCTTGCCTTCGGATTCCTCGAAGAGGTCGGCGACTTCGTGGAGTGCGAATTCGGTGAGTTTCCCGGCGCGGCAGTTCAATACGAACGACGGCGCGACTTTGAAGTCGTTGACGACCTCGGAGAAGCTCAGGTCGGAGACCTTCGTCATGGCGGGTGTCACCGAGTCTTCGGGGAAGAGCGGCAGGTCGGTGACGTACTCGTCCGACTTGTTCGACAGTTCGCGGGTCAGATGCAGGAGCAGTACGGCCGAGCGCGGTGAGATGTCGCCGTTTCCATTGCGCAGCGAGTCGATCAGCCAGCGGTCGATCGGCCGGCCCTCGATCTCGGTCGGGAAGATCATCTCCAGAGCGGCGCGGATCTTCAGGGAGCCGTCCGCATTTCGCGCTCGGTCGGCCAGTTTCGCCAACTCCTCATTGGCGAGCACACGACGGATCAGCACCTGCAACCACTGATCCTCGGACCACTCCAGGGTGAGCGTCCGCGACACCACCTTGTTCTTCTCTTGAATGTCGTACAGCTCGAAAAGGTCGGTCCGCAGAAAGATGGTGAGGCCGATGTTCTCGAACAGCGATACGCGCCCTTCGGCCTGCAAAAGGGACTGCACCACGGCTTCCTGTTTGGCCCGATCATATTTGAAGGTCTCGTCGATGCGGTCGAACAGCACGAGCACCCGCCGCCCCGCCTGCCGCAGGGTGTGATCCGCCTCCCGCAGAAACGCTTCGACATCCACTTCGGCCCTGCGCGAACCGGTTTCGGCGCCGGAGGGCAGTTGGGTTTCGAGATTGACCGGTCCCACCGCGAATTTCACGCTCGTACCGCGCAGGGGATGAACCAGCGCGCGGAGCATCCGGCGGCCCGGCCCGGGCGGCTCGGCCATGCCGAGGGCGGCGCGCAGATCGGCGGCGTCGCGGCGCAGTCGCTTCGAGGCGGAGGCGGGCAGCGCCGACGCCACCACGGAGGCGACGACGATCAGCCAGACGGCGCGCAAACCGTCCACATCGAGCCAGGAATCGCCATCGACTATGCGATGCAGCAGCTCACCGGTATTCGCCACCGGACGCACATCGATTCGCGTACGGTCCACCGACTCATCGGTGCACAGCTTCCGGAATATCGCGCTCTTGCCGGAGCCGCGATCGCCGATGACGAGGGAGCGGCGCTGGCCGACAATCGCTTTCAGCTTTCCGCGGTGGACGAAGCTGCGGTCCAGAAACTCGTCGCGTTCGGCTTCCTCGGATCCGAACGTCAAGTCCGCCAATCGAAATCGTGGGACGAGAATGCGGGCGGCGAGAATCGCGCGCTTGTGCGGCTCCCCCATTGTCACCGACGAATCGTCCACGCCCGCGACATACAGTGGTCGCAGCCCCAGCCGTACCGCGGCGAGCAGATTGCGGACCTCGTCCTCCGGGATGGAGGTCTTCGCGGCCAGGGCGACTATCGTCTCCGAGCCGCCGGCGAGGGCGATCTCCTCGAGCAGCCGGGCGGTCTTCGCGGGTTCCGGCGACGCATCGATCGCCTCGTCCACGCTGTCGCCCAGCGATCCTGCCCGGGCGAATGCCGAGGACGCGGCAGGCATCGCGCCCACGTCGGACGGTGGCGCGCCGGGTGCGGGCGGAGCGGCCTGGCCCCACGATCCGTTCGGCGCGACGCCCGGTAGCCGGATCACCTGCAAGGCCGCGAAGCGGCGATACTCCCGGAAGTCCTCGCGGGCGGCGAGCACGAACTTCCAGTCGCCGAGCAGCGAGGTGAGCTCCTCGATCGCTGCGGCGAAACGCGACGGGCTGGCCGTATCGTCGAGGGAATCCAGCAGCAGCACCGGTGCGGGAAGACGGTCGGCGAAGCGTTGCAGGAATGCCGCCGTCTCGCGGATCGGCGGAGCGCCGGCGGAAGAACGCAGAAAACGCGTCGTTCCGACGAGCCGACCATAGGACGACGCCGCGATCACCGTCACGATGCGTTCCCCGACCCCGTCCGGATAGCGCAGCCCGGCAAGGGGTACCAGGAAGACGGCGCGGCCCCGGCGGTTCAGCGACTCCTCGAGTACGCGCAGCAGGGTGGTCTTTCCCGAGCCCATCGGCCCGAGCAGCAGAGCACCCCCGGATTCGGGCTCGGTAACGCTGCGCAGCAACAGCTCGAACTCGCTCGGACGCTCAACCGGGTCCATATCCCCCACATCGCTCTCTGATCCGGAACCCACACCGGAAAGCAGACCCTACCCGCACCCGGCTGGACTTACACTGCGGCCGTGCGGCTTTGGGTGAAAGTGGCGGTTCTCGCCGTATGGCTGCCCGCCGCCCTGATCGCCGGGCCGGTCATCGGCCTCCGCGATACCGATCCGGGCAATATCGCCGGCGGGCTGGTGACGATCTCGAGTGTTTTCGCCACGGCCTGGCTCTGGTCGAGTATTTCCGAGCAGCCCAGCTGGAAGGCGCCCCTGGCGGCGGCCGTGCTGACGACCCTCCCGCTGATTCTGATCGTGCCCGCCCACATCTCCCATGCCTACCGCGCGGCGTTCACCGAGCCACGGGAAGTCATTGCCGTGGAAACCGTGTGCCGGAAAGTCAAAGGCGTGTGCACCTTCCACACCGCCATCGCCACCCTCGATGGCGAGCGACTCCCCCACACCGTGGCACGCGCAGGTTTCGAGCCCGGCGAAGTCATTGTCGTGCGCTGGGATCGCAACAGCTGGGCAACGCCACAGCTGAGCGATGCCGAGCCCGATCGCCCGTTGGTCCCGCTATGGGCGGCGCTACCGTTCCTGCTGCTGTACGCGGCATGCACCGTCTATTTCGCCCGCGCGACCCGAGGGCGACCGAAGTCACCGGGCCCGAACTTGCCCGGATAGCGCATTGTTTGCCATGGTGGAAGGCGGTTCCGCTCTGGAACCCCGGACGAGGGAGCCGTACCCGGCGCGCGACAAGACGGCCTCGGAGGTCTGTCATGTCTTGGGTGATTCTTGTGCTGTCCGGCGCGCTGGAAGCCGTGTGGGCCACCGCGCTGGGGAAGTCCGAAGGGTTCTCGCGCCTCGGCCCCACCGCGCTCTTCGGTGTGGCATTGATCGGCAGCATGGCCGGCCTGGCGTGGGCGATGCGCGATCTGCCGGTCGGTACGGCGTATGCCGTGTGGGTCGGCATCGGCGCGGTGCTGACCGTCGTCTATTCGATGGCGACCGGCGGCGAGGCCGTCGGCTCGCTGAAGGTCCTGCTGCTGGCGGGCATCGTCGCCTGCGTGGTGGGCCTGAAGCTGATCTCGTAGTCACACAGCACGACTGACGCATATCCGATCGCTGCGAGAGCAGTCTCGCCACTTGCGAGCACAGGCGCGGCACCGGACGGGAATCCGTGGCTCGTGCGGAGAACGAAGGTCAAGCGCGCCTAGCGCAGGCGCGGTGAAAGGGATGCCGCGGGCGAAGTTGTCCGCCTCCCGGCTGGTGATTAGCATCGGGCGGGACGCCCGGATCGGCGCATGCTCGGTTTCGGTGGTGGATGAGGGGGTGTGAGGGTGGATTCGCAGCAACGGGCCGCTCGCGCCCGGCAGGTCGATGAGGCGATGTCGAAAGTGCGTGGGCGTGCGCAGGAGTCGCGGGGGATGGTGGTTGTCGAGACGGATGCGTACGGGACGATCACGGACCTGCGGATCGATCCCGAGGCGATGAAAGCCGATGCCGCCCGACTCGCCGCCGTGATCTCACGCTGTCATCGCCGAGCGAGGGAGCAAGCCGAAGCCGAAGCCGCCCAGTTACTGGGGCAGCTCGCACACGACAGCCGGCCAGCGGCGCCCACCACCGGAACCCCGCAATGGGAAGAGGCTGCGCCGCTTCGAATCACGTATCGGATGTAGCCGGAATTCGGTTGGGCACGGAATTCCTGATGAGGGAGGCTGGGTAGTGGCGGATGAGCGGTTGCGGGTCGATCCGGCGGCGTTGGAGCAGGCGGCCAATGGCATTACGGGAATGATCGATGCGCTGGCGGAGGTGGGGTTCAAGGAGACCGCCGCGTCCGGGCGTGGGTTGGCGTTGCTGGCGTTGTCGGCCCTGGAGGCGGGCAAGGCGTCGGTGCAGACCGAGTTCGAGTCCTATACCGAGCGGTGGTCGTGGGGTGTGCGGGCGCTGGTGCAGTCGGGCAACGAGATCGCGCAGGCGTTGGGGTTGGCGGCGGGCCGCTATCACGCGATGGATGCCAAGGCCGAGGAGATGTTCAAGGTGTTGTGGACCAACCTGGCCAGCAACCCGCACCTGACGCGCGATCAGATCGCTGCCCGGGATTGGGGTGACACGTTCTCCGATAATGCGTTCACGCAGGTGCTCAATGCCGATTACAGCCGGGAATCGTTCGACCGGGCGGCGATTGCCACACAGATGAACATGGAGATCATTCAAGCGGTCGGGCCGCAGGCGGCGGCCAACCTGGGTGTGGTGGCCAATCCGGCGACGCTGGTCACGGACGTCGACGGCATGCCGGCGCCGGGCTGGAACACGGGCGCGGCCGCGCAGGTCGAGCAGATCCAGAAGAAGTACGAGCCGCTGCTGAATCCGCAATCCAGTCAGGGGGAGTAAGCCGGGCGTGGGTATCGGGGACTGGCTCGGGGACAAGGTCAATCAGGTCGGGGAGGCCGTCGAGGATGCGGCCGAAACCGCCACCGCGAAACTCGGCGAGGCGGTCGACGATGTGCTCGACGTCGGCGCGGACGCCGCACACGGACTCGGGTGGGATTCGCTCGGCGAGTCCCTCGACGATCTGGGTGATCAGGTGTCCTCGGCGCTGGGCGGTGAGGTCGAGGAGCGCGAGCTGGGCGAGACCGAGGACCCGAAGGAGCTGATCCGCGGGGAACCGTCGGCGATCACCGAGGCCGGCACCAGTCTCGGGAAGCTGTCGACCGCGGCGGATCAGACCGGGGAGGGGTTGCGTGCGGTCGGGAATGTGAACGACTGGGAGGGCTTGGGCGCGGACGGTTTTCAGGTCGGGTTCTCCCCGCAACCCGGGAAGTGGACCGAGGCCGCCGACGCGTTCACCGATGCCAAGACCGCGTTGGACGCATGGTCGGCGGCGGTATTCGCGGCCCAAGGATTGGCCGCGGATGCGATCGCGCAGTGGAATGCGGCCGTGCAGGAGCGGCGGCGGGTGCTGGCGCGGTGGAATTCGCTCTCGGATGAGGAGAAGGCCAGGACCACGGTCGTCGACACCTGGTCACCAATGTTCCAGGCCGCGCGGGACACCCTGGCGCGAGCCCGGACCAACCGTGATACCGCTGCGGCGACAACGGTGACGGCACTTTCGGCGGCCAAGGCGCTCGCGCCGGAGGAGCCGCCGTTCATCTCGCGCATGGGCGCCGATCTCGAAGATCTGGGGCAGATCGGCGAATACGCGAAGTTGAGCTTCATCGACGGGCTCTCGACCGCGGGATCGGGACTGGTGCAGTTCGTCCGGCAACTCAACCCTACCGATGTCTACAACCTGACTCATCCGGGTGAGTACCTGGAGAATTTGTCGAATATGGCCGGGGGCCTGGTGACCACCGCCGCCGACCCGGGACCGGCGGTCGACGCGATGATCGACGACGCGAAGGGCAACCCGTTCGAGGCGCTGGGCGCGTTGACCTTCGACGCGGTGACCGCCATTCCGACCGGCGGCGCCGGGCTGGCCACCAAGCCGGTGTCGCTGCTGAACAGGGTGGACAATCTCGCCCCGTCGCCCCATGCGCCGACTCGCACACCCGACCTCGGCCGGACGGCGCCGGACAGATCCGGCTCGCCGGTCGATCACCATGCCGATACCAGCAGCGGTGTGCCGCAACGGGATACGCCAGATATGGCGGACCAGAGCCCACGGGACGTGGACGCTCCGCCGCAGGATCGCGGTGCGGGCGCAGCCCCGGAACCGGCGCGTCCCGACGCGAATGTGCAAGCGGCACATCAGGATCAACCCGCGCCCGCGCGCGAGCAGCCCAGCGGTCGCAAGCACACCGACGATGACGGCGGCGGGCAGGTCGAGGTGTCGGACGGGCGAGGGCAGCCCAGCCCGGACTCACCGACGGCGCGGCCCGATACGACAGTCGACACGCCCGGTCCTCGCGCCGGCGAGCCGTCGGCGGGGTCCGGACTCGACGACCCGGCCACGCCCGGTACGCGGCCGGACTCCGACCCACCCGGACCGGAGCGCGACACCTACACTCCACCAACGCATCTCGATCAGACGCCCGACGCACCGGCGCAACACCCGGACGACTCGACCGGACCGGCACGAGCCGACGACCCGGCTACCCCCGGCACACGTCCGGACTCCGACTCCCCCGCGACCCGCCCAGCCGGTGACGCTCCTGCACCGGCACGCGCCGACACCAATATCACTCCCGACGGTACGGGTCCGGTGCACACCGATCCCGGCACGAACAGCCCTGGGCACCAACCGGATTCCGAGCCAGGCTCACCGGCGACAACCCGATCCGATGCCCCAGACACCGAACCAGGCGGCCACACACCCGCCGAGGGAACCGGGCGCGCCGACACCACCGGCTCCGCGCCCGAACGGGCTGTGGAACCCAGTTCTCGCGCGGACGAACCGACTGCGGGGCCCGTATCCTCGACCGCCCCTTCAGCCCCGGTGCGGGATGCTCCCGGGTCCGTGACCCGCCCGGATCCGGTCGCCGGTCCGGCACGGGCGGACAGCCCGTCCGGCCGAGGTCCGTCGTCTCCAGCGTCGGTCAGCCCCGCCCACCACGGCCCGGGAACCAGCAACCCGGCACCGGGCGCCCGGCCTGCCCCGGACACCCCGGCAGGTCCTCGCCCACACCCCGGTGACGCGACAACTCCACGCACCAACCTGGACGCCGGAAACCCGCCGCGCCCGCATTCCGACGCCCCGGACACACCACGCCGCGACCCCGAACCCGGCGCACACACCGAACCTGAGCACGGATCGTCTCCCGATAGCGACTCCCCTCATAGCCGCGATCCCGATACGCGTGGCGACCACGACGATGCCGGTGACCGGCCGCACGACCCGAAAAACCACGAGCCGAGCCCCGAACCCGACAACCAAGGCGGGCAACCGGATTCGGATTCACCGCAGGACCCATCCGACCCCAACCGCGATGTCGCCGATGCGGCCGGAGACCCGGCGAATACGCAAACCGCTCGTGACGTCGCCGAATGCGGTGACCCGGTCGATGCGGCGACGGGCGAATTCCTGCTGCCCGAAACCGATCTCACCCTGCCGGGCGTGCTGCCGCTGGTGTTGCGGCGGCGGCATCGCTCGAATTATCGGTGGGGCCGCTGGTTCGGGCCCACCTGGTCCTCGACATTGGATATGCGGGTGGTCGTCGACGCCGAGCAGGTGACCTTCCTCGGCGAGGACGGGCTCCTGCTCGCCTACCCGCACGCCGACCCCGGTGCCGCGGTGCCGCCACTCACCGGCGGGGTGCGGTACACGTGCGTGCGCGCTGATACCGGCACCTACCGCGTCGCCGATCCCGAACGCGAGATCATCTGGCATTTCGCTCCCGAGCCCGGCCTCGACGGGATGTTCGGGGTGTATCTGCTCGCGGCGATCACCGATCGGCACCGCAATCGCATTCGATTCCATTACGACGCCGACGGCGCGCCGGCCGCGATCACGCACAGTGGCGGCTACCGAGTCGAGATCACCACCGATCCCGGCATCGGACGGGTCACGGCACTCACCGTCCTCGACTCGAGCCGAACGTCCAGCGGCAGCGGCGGTTTCGACGATGCCGAGGGGGCCGGCCAGTTCGGTTCCGATCACCCTGAGCGCGTGGTGGTGCGTCGATTCGGTTATGCGGCCGGCAATCTGGCGGCAGTGACCAATGGCGCCGGTGCCACCACCGGTTACACCTACGACGACCGCGACCGCATGCTGTCGTGGACCGATTCCCGCGGCACGTCGATGGTCAACACCTACGACAGCGCCGGTCGGGTGATCCTGCAACACGGCACAGACGGCATCCTCAACGCCGGATTCGACTATCTCGCCTACCCCGACGGTTCCGGCCACCTCACCCGCCACATCAATTCCCAGGGCGCGGTCACCACCCGGGGATTCGACCACGATCTGCGCGTCCGCGACATCATGGACCCGGCGGGTGGGCACACCCGCATCGACTACAACGCCGCCCGAAAACCTCTGCGGGTCACCGCCCCCGACAACGCGGTCACCCACTACGCCTACACCGCCGACGGCGACGTCACCCGCATCGTCCGCCCCGACGGTCTCGCGATCGATATCGACTACGCCTGGCGCAATCGGCCGGAAACGATCACCCACCCCGACGGCAGCACCGAGCACCGCGACTGGGACGCACACGGAAACCTCACCGCCACAACTGACCTCGGTGGAATCCGCACCGCCTACACGTATCACCCGGGTGGCGCGGTCGCCACGATCACCGAACCCAATACCGCCCGTACCGCTATCACCGTCGACACGGCAGGTCTTCCGATTACGGTGGTCGACCCGCTCGGCGCCACCACCCACATCGTTCGCGACGGCTTCGGCCGCCCCATCGCGGTCACCGACCCCCTCGGCCACACCACCCGCTATCTCTGGTCCGCGGAAGGGAAACTCCTCCGCCGCCTCGACCCCGACGGACACCACGAGTCGTGGACCTACGACGGCGAAGGCAACCTGCTCACCCACACCAACCGCGCAGGCGGCACCACCGAATACACCTACGGCAGCTGGGATCTGCCCGTCTCACGGACGGACCCCGACGGCTCCACCACCCGCTACTCCTACGACACCGAATGCCGTCTCACCGCAGTCTCAAACCCCCTCGGCCACACCTGGCACTATCGCTACGACTCCGCGGGCAGACTGGCCTCGGAGACCGACTATAACGGGGCGACCTCGCAATACACCTACGATCTTGTCGGTCGTACGACCGCTGTGGTGCGACCGACCGGCATCATTCACCGACACACTCACGACATTCTGGGACACCTGACCGAGATCTGCACCGATTTGGGGGATTGGATCCGCTATGAGCACGACCCAGCGGGTCGGCTGCTGTCGGCGCTCAATGGTCAAGGCGAAACCATCACTCACAAACTCGAATTCACTTACACAGACTCCGGGCAGCAATCCTCCCAGCAACTCGATGACCAAGCGCCCATGCGATCCGAGTTCGACCAGCTGGGCCGCCGCACCCGCCGAATCACCCCCAGCGGCGCGGAAACCCGCTGGTTCTACGATTTTGCCAGCCGCCCTAGCGGCATGATCGCCGACGGGCACGACATCAGCTTCACCCACGATCTATCCGGCCGACTATCCCGCTGGCAGATCGACGAACTAGCCATCGAGAACGCCCACGACTCGGTCGGACGCCTTCTACGCCAGGACGTGATCGCCAACCCGGTACGACTTCTCAACCTCGGACTAGACACCAGCTCCAGCTCCGGCCCCCGAAAGCTACGCACCGACGAATACGCTTGGCGGCCCGACGGGCACATCACTCACCACGCCACCCACCACGCCGATGGCAGACCGCTCAAACGCGACTACCACCTCGACTCGCTAGGCCGCGTCACAACCGTCACCCACAACGGCGCCTCCACCGAGAGGTTCGACTACGACCCGCTGAGCAACATTGTTCGCAGCCAGAGCCCCGCACTCTCCGGCACGGCGACGGCGATCGCCGAACTCCACTCCGAACCTCTTGAACTGGTCGACGACGGTCGCCGTGAATATCGCAACAACCTCCTGATCCGTGACGGTCGCACTCGCTACCACTACGACGAATCCGGCCGCTTGATCCGCAAGACCACCACCCGGCTGTCTCGCAAGCCGGACGTTTGGCACTATCGCTACAACAGCTTCGACCAGCTCACCGACGTCTGGACCCCCGACCACCAATGGTGGCATTACACCTACGACGCACTCGGCCGTCGTGTCACCAGGCAACGTCTCGCTGCTGACGGCGCAGTCCTCGAACGTTGCGATTACTGTTGGGACGGAACATCTCTCGTCGAGCAGACCACCAGCGATGCTACGACGCGCTGGCACTATCAACCGGGAACTCATACACCACTGGCCCAGACCGACCAAGCTGCGATTGATCGCCAGTTCTACGCCATCGTCACCGACTTCGTCGGAACACCTGTCGAACTCATCGACCCTGCGACCGCGCGCTCCACGGCCGCTGCGTTCACCACGTTATGGGGATCCACCAACTGGTGCGGCGAGGCCGCGACACCACTCCGATTTCCGGGACAGATACTCGACGCCGAAACAGGACTTCACCACTCGCTATACCGCACATACGACCCGGACACCGGCAGATTCCTCACCCAGGATCCCCTCGGGCTGGCACCCGCACCCAATCCGAACACCTACCCAAACAACCCCACTCGATGGATCGACCCGCTCGGCCTGACTCCATGTGACCCTTATCGCATGGAACGAGTCTCGGGCGATGAGGTCGGATCGCTGTTCCACTACACGAATGAGCGTGGCCACGAAGGGATTCTGGACAGCGGAGAACTCAACCCATCGACGAAGGAGCACAACCCGAACGATGCCCGATTCGGTGATGGACAGTACCTATCGGATATTCAACCTGGAACGAAGACAGCAGGCCAGTTGTCGCACGCGTTCCTGCGGGTGCCCTGGGCTGGGCACAAGTACACTCACTTCTTGGAAATTGATGTACGCGGCCTGGACGTATGGCGATCGATAGAGCGGCCGGACGTGTATCTAATCCCCAATCAGGCTGCGCTGGATCTATCCGGACGAATACTCAGACATGGAAAGAACTGACATATGAAATACTGGAAAGTAATCTGGCACCATGATTTCGACGCCGAACCGATCGTAATCTTCAGCGAGATCGCCGAAGACGGGTACGAAACCCGTAAGGTTCAAGAGTATCGCGATGGCCGCCTGTTGCGTACCGATGGCACCGACGAGACTGCGGAGATAGGATTGAGCGAAATCCCCGTCGGCGAGATCGAAGACGTTGCCGCACAGCCGGAATTCTCCGCATTCGTAATCTCGCCCGAACAGTTCGATGACGTGTGGGGTCGAGCGGTGTCCAAGCGAGACGGATAGTTCGATTGACTCGAAATGTGGTCATATCAAGAACTTCGAACCGCAAGTGCTGAAGGACTTGGCGCCTTTGCGCTGGCTTGTGCAGAACGCGGCAGCGGAATCCTTCAGAAACTCGCGGACGACGGGGACACAGAGGCGTTCTCACGGATTCTCGAAGGAACTGGCCAATCAATTCAGCCCGGGCAACAGAGTGCTCATGGCCCAAGGCAAAGCCCCGTTTGTCGCCGACTCCCAGTCGGTCGGCGGCGCAACAAGGTACAACCTACACCACATAAATCCGATCCATAACGGCGGAGGAGTCTACGATCTGGACAATCTAGCCGTCGTAACCCCACGCTTCTATGCCGAGATACTCGACCCAGAGTTCGACTACAACCGCTGAGGTGAAACATGGCGGCATTGGACAGGGAACAACTCATCGAACTCATCACCCGGCTCTACGAAGGCCAGGGTGACGAAATTCAGCAAGACGCATGGCTGCAGACGCTCAAAGACTCGTTAGCCGACCCCCGGATCGGCGACTACATCTTCTGGGACGACTCGGACCCCCGACTGACACCGGAGCAGATCGTCGACAAGGCACTGGCGTACCGGCCGATCGCGCTCGGCGGTCCTGAATAGGTCGTTCAACACGATCTATCTGTCACAGAATTATGCGGCGACCGAGTCGTCCTTTGCTTATGAATCCATAATGGGTGGCCGCTCGGGAGGGAGTGCAACATGATGGTCGACGAGGATGCGGTTCGTGCTGTGCGGCCGTATACGCCGGTGTTTCTGGCGATTTATGACCTGTGGGTGATTCGGTTGTCGGATCGGTTTGCGTGGCGGTGTCCGGCTGAGGCCATGCTTGCGGCATACGACAAGCATTTTGGGCGGCGGCATCTCGAGGTTGGGCCTGGGTCGGGGGTGGTATCTGGTCAACGCGCGGCGGGTCGCCGGGGCCGTCGTCACCTTGATGGATCTGAACCCGGTCCCGATGGAGCACACTCGGCGGCGTCTGCGCGGCAAGGGATGTGAGGTACGAGCCGTTACCGGTAACGTGCTCGATCCGGTGCCCGACAGCGCGGGGATTGGTTTCGATTCCGTCGGGGTGAACTTCGTGATGCACTGCGTGCCGGGCTCTTTCGCGGAGAAAGGTGTCGCGTTCGCGCATTTTGCGCGAGTACTTGCCAAGGATGGCACGTTGTTCGGGTCGACGATCCTGAACCAGCGGCCGCGCACGCTGTTCGGGCGTGCGCTTACCGCTGCTTACACACGCGTTGGGGCGTTCAACAACGCCGCCGATGATCGAGTTGGGCTGGAGGCGGCGTTGCGGGCAGCGTTCGCCGAGGTTGAGATCACCGACGTCGGTGACGTCACGTTGTTCTCGGCTCAGCGGCCGCTTCGCTGATCGTGATGGGGTCAGCGCCAACAGGGTTCGTTATGGGTTGGTGAGGTTGCCGTCGATTACGTTGGCGGTGAAGGCATCCCACTCGCCAGGAGCGAAGACCAGTGCGGGGCCGGTGGGATTCTTGGAGTCGCGGATGCCGACCGCTCCCCCCTCGAGCCAGGCCACCTCAACACAGGTCGAACTGCCTTCGCTGTAGCTGCTTTTGAACCACGTCATCGCGGATAGGTTACCGTTCACCACGTTCGTGCTCCTTCGCTACCTGCCGCAACAGGCTTCTGCTTTCTGTATCACCCAGACATGTACCCCGGATGGCCGTAGCAAGCTCACTATAGAGCCGCACATCGTCGGTCTTCTCGAGGTAAACGTCTTGGGACAGCCCGCCATCCATGTAAACCACCGGGGGTTCGATCGCCTCTCCTCTGGCGTTCCGGTCGAACTCCAGGAGGATGAACGAGCCGTGCGGCCGTCCCCACGTCAGGCCCGCGCTGTACGGGTGGATTCGGATCGTGATGTTGGGGCGCTTGGACATCTCGGCCATATGCCGCAACGCTCCCGCCATGACATTCGGGCCACCGATCACCCGGTGGAGCACCGACGCATGGAGCACGACGTCCATCTCTACCGGGTTCGTCCGGCGCGTGATCAGCACCTGGCGTTTCATTCGATACTCAACGCGCGTATCTATGTCCTCGCGGCTGGTGAAGCTGGGCAATGCACTGATGATCGCTCGCGCGTAGTCGGCCGTCTGAAGCAGGCCCGGGATGTGTTGATCGTGGTAGGTGGTCAACCGCCGGGCGGCGGCCTCGAGCCCGACGTACATATTGAAGGCGCTGCTGTACAGCCCGCCGTAGGCGTGGTACCAGCTCTTGGCCCGTGCTTGTACCGCAAGATCTACGGCGGCCGCGGTCTCGTCTTCCCCGACGTCGTACAGCTTGCACAAGGCGTCGACGTCCTGTTTGCGGACTTTCTGAATCTGCCCGGTCTCGATGCGCTGGAGGACCGCTCTGGACAGGTCGACCAGTTTGGCCGCTTCGGCGATGGTGAATCCGGTCGATTCACGTCGTTCGCGAAGAAACCGCCCGAGTTGGCGGCGCGGAAGGGTCGAGGAAGGACCGTCGTCTTCGATGCTGCTCACGCTCTTCTCCCAGAAATCGAGTCACATCGGATAGGAAAGCGAATCTGACTCCGTCTCGTAAGCGGATCCCACTCTGCGGCAACAGATCAATCATAATCGAGTTCTCGTTTTTGCTGGTCTCTATCGCATGCTGGTGCTGTGCTGGTGGCACGCCGGGCCCGACATTCACCATCGTTCCCGCGCCACGGGTGTACCGGAGCAACGAGAGGCCAAGGAGGCCAGCGATGTTCGGCAACAAGCACACCAATCCATGGGCGGCGCAAACGATCATTGAGCGAGTCGAGCGAGAGAATCGGCGGGCCATTGGTTCCGGTCCCCCGGATCCGGCGGCGGTGGAGTATGCGGTGCGCGGATTGTGGTCGTGTTATGCCGATCCCGGCGAATTGACCACTGCGCAGGCTCATACCGCGATGCAGTGGCATCTCGGGTGTGGGGTGGATCGGTGCCTGGTGCGGCGGCGGGCGCGGGCGGTCTTGGTCGCGGCCGGGCGCATGGTTCTCGATGGGCGGGCCGCGCAGCCGCCGGCGAGAAGGCGCAAGTCGGTGTTCGCGATGATGCGGGTTGCGGTGTTCGGTTATGGGGCGGTGTTTCTCGGGGGGCGTCATGTGTTGCGATGACCCCGACCGGATCGAGATTCAGGTGATCGTGGATGTGCTCGATGCCGTGGAGGCGCGGTTGCGGGAGTGGGAGGGGTGGGGGTGGAGGCTTGCCGTGCCGCGGGTGCGGGTTTATGCGGCCGTGCTGCATGCGGTCATTGTCAGTGCGCGGGCGTCGCATCGGCTGCCTGCCACTCTCGATCGGGCTGACATCCTGGACGTCATCTTCGATGGTGCTGAATCGGCGGGCCGAGACGGTTCGGGGCGGCCGATCGAGGACATCATTAGGCGGCACACCGTGAATCTGAATTGATCGGTCGCTGTCAGGCGGGCGGAGCGAGGGGAATCGCGTCGTAGGGGATGAAGTCGATGGCTTGGATGGTGGGGTCTTGGGAGTTGGGGTCGGGGAGTTGGAGGCGCCAGTCGTTGGCGGACCAGAGGACGGATTGGGTGGTGGAGGCGATGCTGGCGTCGGGGTAGGTGGTGTAGATGGTTACGGCGCTGCGGTCGGGGGTGTAGGAGGCGATTTTGTAGGCGGAGATGCGGGGGGCGGTGGCGGGGTCGGCGGGGGTGGTGATGGAGATTTGGGCTCGGGCGAGGACCCAGGAGTCTTTGGCGGGGCCGGTGATGAGGGTGAGGTTGGCTATTTGGGGCCAGGCGCCGTCGGGGGCCAGGGAAAGCCGAAGCGTGTGGTTGATCGCGGCTAGGGCGGCGCCCTGGGGGGAATGGGAGTAGCCGATGGCTACGGGGGTCGGTTTGGCGGGGCCGTCTTGTGCGCCGATCGGTAGCTGGATGCCTTGGTAGGGCTCCCAGCGGATTTCGGCGGGTGGGCGGGCCGGGTCCGGAGGTGGGGTGGTTGTGGTGGGGGTGACGGCGGGGGTGGGGGTTCCGCAGGCGGAGACGGCGGCGGTGAAGACCAAGGTCAAGAAAAGTTGCGTGAGGTGTGCTGCCTTGGCACGCATGGGAATTCCTTCCGGGAACCGGCGGGCGGGCGAGAGGGATTGCGGCGCACGGCTCTTGCGTGGGTGGGAGCGATATTACGACGCGGGAACCCGTTGCTTGAATTATTCGTTCCGACTGCTCCGTATCCCCTTGTGAGGGGCGCGGTTACGGGTAATATCGACCCGGCAACATGATCATCGCACGGTGGTGGGGTTTCGTCATGGGTCGTCACGAACCAGTTCGGATGGGCCATCAGCGATGTCGCGGGTCAGGGGCGCGCAATGCGCTACTGGCAGGGGGTTTCGAGCGGGAGGGCCCGCAGGATCTTCGGGGAATTGGGGAATGGGAATGACTTCGAAACGTACCTCCTTCGCATTATCTGTCCTACCGCTCATGCTGGTGGCGGGTCACGGGGTGGCGGGCGCGGAGCCCGGGCAGCCCGGGCTGGCGGTACCGGGTGAGGGGCAGCCGGGGTTGAGCACCACCCCGGAACCGCCGGTGGTCGCGCCCGCGCCGAGTCCGGCGGATTACATTCCGGATCCGCCGGTTGCTCCGCCCAACCGGCCGAGACCGCAGCAGCAGACGCAGCCGAATATCGACACGCTGGTCACGCCGCAGACGCCCGATTCGGGCGAGAGCGAGCCGGAAGTGGTTGAGCCGCAGGTGCCTGGGCCGAATGCCCCATCCGTCATGCCGACTGATCCGCATCAGCTGCGTGTCGGCACCAACAAGATCCAGCTGCCTGACTTCGTCGATGAAAAGACGCGCAACAAGGCGCAGGCCTACCTCGATATGGCCGAGTGGCAGATCGCCGCGATGTACGACGGTTTGGGCTTCCCGCGTGAACAATCCGATCGGATGGCCGCAGGAAGCGTGGCAGGAAGTGCCATCGGCGGTGGTATCGGTATCGCCGGTACAGCGCTCTTCGGTCTCGGAGGATGCGTGATCGGTGGTGTGGTCGGCGTTCTCGCAGGCGCCGCGATTGCTGGAATCCCGACCGCTGGGGCTGGCGCACCGATAGGCGCAGCAATCGGTGGCGGCGCGGGGTGTTTGGTTGGTGGCACGATTGGCGCACTTCCCGGCTTTGCGGTGGGCGCGACAGTCGGCGCACTCGCCGGCGGTGCTTTCGGTGGTCTGTCCGGTGTAATCCCTCAGCAAGCACCTCCTGATCCTGCGACGGTGAATGCCGCATTGCCGATCGGCCAACAGCCTGCGGTAGCGCCGCTTTCGGCTCCGATTCCGAGCGTCTCGGCCCAGGAAGTGGCCGCGCCGATCATCAATGCCGTCGCCCCGGTGGCCGAGGCCATTGCCCCCGGCGTCGATGTGGCCGCCCCGATCGCGCAGGCCGTCGAACCCGTCGCGGCCGCGGTCGCCCCTGTGGTCGAACAGGTTTCCACCGCGGTCGATCAGTTCTCCCAGAACGTCGAACAGGCCGTCCACGACGCCACCACGCAGGTGAACTCCCTCGGCGCCGCGCTCGCGAACATGCCCGCGATGCCCGCGCTGACCCCCGAGGATTTCCTGGCCGCGGTGCAGGCGGCCCCGCCCGCTTGAGAGGAACGGAGAAGGTGACGCCGTGAAAGACGATGACACCACGGCGGCGCGCCCTCCGATGCCCGCCCTGCCGGTGATCTTGGACAAGGAGGATCCCGCCCCCGGACCGAAACCGGCTCCGGGATGGGCGGAGTGGCTCGACAGCGATCAGCCGCCGGTCCGGGATGCCGACGGGGCGTTCCACAAGCGCGGTGCGCTGCGGAAATCGAGGGTTGCGGCCGCGGAACTGCTCGCCGAGGATCCGATGGCGCCGCTGGTGCTGGAGGCCCGGCGGCGGGCGGGCATCGAACGCCGCAAACAGCAGCTGCGGCAGCGCATCACGCTGGTCGCGGCGGCGGTGGGCGTGGTCGCGCTGGTCATCGCCGGTGTGCTGCTGACGGTGACGCCCGAGGAGACGCAGCCGCCGCAGGCCGTCTCGCCGACCTCGGAGAATGTCACCCCGGTGGCCGAGCCCGCGCCGGGCTGGTGCCCGGAGGCCAATAGCGGCGATATCGTCAGCGGTTCCGGCGCAGGCGATCTCACCACCGGCCCGGGCGTGATTCTGCGCCTCGAATACTCCTGGTACGTGCTGCGCGATGCGAAGGCCGTGCGCGGCCTGCTCACCCCGGACGCGCTGGCCGCCCCGGAACAGTCCACCCGCGAGGCGATCTCCGCCATCCCCGTCGGCACCCAGCACTGCGTGACCGTGGCCAAGGTCGCCGCCGACCGCTGGAACGTCCGGGTGGACGAACGCCGCCTGGACGGTTCGCAATCGGCGTGGCAGCAGACCATGACCACCACCGTGCGCGACGGCCAGGTGCGGATCAGCTCGATCGTCGCCGGAGGCTGAGCCGCCATGACCGACCGCAGCGCTGACCATGCCGGAGGTGGTTGAGCGATGGTCGACGTCCACGATCTCATCCGCCGCGCGAGCGATTCCGAGACAACCGAACTCGCGCAGCCCGCGCCCGCGGGCAAGCCCACCGACCCGGTCCCGCTGCGGGGCGGGCACGGGCGGCTGGTGCGGGCTGCGCTGCCCTCGGTGCTGGTGCTCGGCGGATCCGGATCGTCGGGGGCGTCGACGACAGCGCTCGGGCTGGCCGCGGCGGCGGCCGTGGACAGCGAGGGCGAGGTGTGGCCGGTGGCGGTGGACGCCACCCTCGGCGGCGGCGATCTCGCGCTGCGCGGCTGTGACGTGGCCAAACCGGTGAGCACCGTGCAGGATTGGCTGCTCACCCCGCATCCCGAACTGCCCTCCACCGTGGGCGCGTGCTCGGGGCAGGCGTCGACGGGTGTGCGGATTCTGGACCGCAGCCCGGATCCGCTGCCTCGGCGGGAATCGCTGCTGTCGGTGCAGCGGCATCTCGAAACCGCCGGTCTGCTGGCCGTTTTCGATGCGGGCGCGCCGGTGACCAGCCGGCTGGCCGCTCCCCTGCTGGCCGATCCGCGGGTGGGCCTGGTGATCTCGGTGGCCGCCCGCCCGGATGCCATCAACCGGCTGCAGCCCGCCCTGCAATGGCTGGACGAGAATTTCGGCGAGTTCGTGGTCGGCGATGCGGTGATCGTGCTGACCGAGCAGGTGCCCGGGGCCGGGAAGACCGTGGTCGAGCACGTGCGCACCCATCTGGGTTCCTGGGTGCGCGAAGTCGTCCAGGTGCCCTTCGATATTCATCTCGCCGGCGGCGGCGTCATCTCCTGGCATCGGCTCGCCGCCGAAACCCGCGACGCCTATCTCACACTGCTGGGGGCGCTGCGATGACCGCGCTCACGCTGCCGCCCGTGCCCATGTGGCATCGCGCCGTCCCGAACCGGCCGTCGCGCCCGCCGCTGGTCTGGCTGGTCGGCGTGCACGGCGGGGCGGGCGTGAGTTCGCTGGCCGCCAGCCTCAGCTGGGCCGGGGACGCGGGACAGCGCTGGCCCGCCCGCATCGGGCTGGGCGCGGATATGGATTCGCCGCTGGTGGTGCTGGTCGCCCGCACCCACCTGCGCGGTCTGGCCACCCTGCAACGCGCCCTGCTCTCGCACCGGCACAATGCCACTCCCGCCGGAAGTCACGTGGTCGGCGTCATTACCGTCGCCGATTCCGCCCGCCCGCTGCCGGATCGGGCCGAGGAGCGCCGCGACGAGGTCGAAACCCTGGCCAGAGCCCTCGGCGCGCAATCCTGGCGGCTCGGCTGGCTGGAGCCGTGGCGCGCCCTGGAACCGCACGAACTCGCGGAATGGAATCCCGACGCCGACGTCACCCCGCGTGACGACGGCGATCCCACCCGCACCCCACCGCAACCGGTTCGGCTTCTGGCCGAGCAGATCCTCGCCGCCGCCCGCACGGCCGGCGCGCGGATCACCGCCCGCGCCCACTCCGGCGCAGACACCGCTTCTTGACCCGAACGAGGTGCGACGTGGCTCGACAACGACTGCCCCTGGCGGCGATGCGCAATGCGGCGCTCATAGCGACCAGCGTGTGTGTGTTCACGGGGGTCGGCATCGGTGGTGCGGGCGGCAGTCCGCCCGAGACCGAGCTGCCCATCGAACAATGTCCGGCGTTGTACGCGCTGGGGATTCAGGGCACCGGGGAATCCTCGCCGGATGCCGAGGTGCAGACCGATACCGGCATGCTGTCGATGGTCTTCCGGCCCATGATGGCCGGGGCCGGTGAAGAGGGCATGGTCGACCGCGCCTATGTGCCGTACGAGGCCTCCTTCGGCGGGGCGGTGTCCAATGACAAGACGCCGTACTCGCAGTCGATCGCCAATGGGCTGGATCGGTTGAAGTCCATGGCGAAGCAGGCGATCGAGCGCTGCGACGGGACGCGGGTCGCGATCACCGGGTATTCGCAAGGGGCGCATGTGGCCTCGCTGTTCGCGCAGGAGGTCGGGGCGGGCAAGGGCGCCATCCCGGCCGACAAGGTCGCGGCGGTGGCGCTGTTCGGCGATCCGACGCGCAATGCCAACGCACCGCTGTTCCCGGGGTCGCCCGGCAAGACCGCGCCCGATCCCGCGCCGGGCACCGATGGTCAAGCGGTGGCGGCGCTTCCGGCTCCGCCGCAGTCGACGACGCCGGCCAGCGGGAAGGGCATCGGGCCCGAAAGCGATACGGCCGCCAATTTCGGCAGTCTCAGCGGACGGGTCGCGAGCTTCTGCACCACGGGCGATCTGGCGTGTGACGCGCCGACGGGCGCACCGCTGGTGACGGCCGTGGCCAATATCGCCGGACAGGTGGAATTGTCGGGCGGGGATCCCATCGCCTCGCTGCGGTCGATCGTGGACGCGCTCGCCTCCACCTCGATCAAGACGCTCACCGATGTGGTGAACAAGGACATCTCCGGCACCTCGATCACCAATCTGTCCATCTCGCCGCAGAAGTCGTTGTCCCAGCGCGTGGCCGAGGCTTCCGATCCGCGCACCACGGTCGATCTGGGCGGGGCGTTGCAGGCGGTGGTCAAGGTCGGCTCGATCGTGCTCAACTCGATTGTGGCCGTGGCGAAGAGCATTCTCACCCCGGCCAATATCGCCGAGATCGCCACCGCGGGGCTGGCCAATCCGCTTGCCGGGCTGGCGGTGCTCGGAACCAAACTGCTCGGGGCCGTCACCGAATTGGTGCCGCCGGCGACCATCAGCCGCCTGGTGAGCCAGGCGTTCACCGCGGTGGTGACCAATGTCACCGACAACAAGGATCTGCTGGATGTCACCACCTGGGTGAAGTACTGGAACACCGCGCAGAAGCACGACTACGCCAACCCGCAGGGCGCCGGATTCGGTGAGAGCGCGGCGGAATTCGTGGGCAAGTGGTTCGCGGCCGTCGCCAATGATCTGGCCGGGGTCGTGGAATCCGGTGGCGAACCCAGCGGCGGCAGCGATCGGCCCGGCGGCGGACTGGATTTCAAGCCGTCGACCGCGCCGTCCACCATCCCGCCCAGCGGGCAGCTGCCCTTCGACTTCGGCGCGACCACCGTGCCGTCGACCGTCGGCGGGACGCCGTCCTTCACCACCTCGGGCGCGCCGACCAGCGGGTATCAGATCATCATTCCCAGTGGCCAACCGCAGGCGACGCCATGAGCACCACCGAATCGGACCCGCAGCTACCGCGGGAGGACGCGGATTACACCGGCTCCTGGTCGGATTGGATTCCCGAACCGCGGAAACCGGAGCCCGTCGACGAATACGACGACGACTACGACGATTACGACGAGGACGACGACTACTACTACGAGGAACCCGCGCCGCGGCGGCGCGTGGGCGCGGCACGGCGGCCGGTCGGGCATCGACGCATGGCGGAGAGCTCGCGGCAGCAGTGGGCGGTGCCGCTGCTCGGATTGCTGGCCATTCTCGCGGTGGTCGCGGCCGTGGCGGTGCAGGTCGCCAAGATGAGCCCGGAGACCGAACCGCGGCCCATCTCCACCCTGGCCGGGCCCACCTCCACGCCGACCTCGGCCGTGGCGGCCGCCGAACCCTCGGCCGAATGCCCGAACGAGGTCAACGGGGCGCATGTGCGGGGCAACGGGCCGGGCGGGACCGGGTCCGGGCCGGATGTCATCCTCGCACTACAGAGCAGGTATTACGGAGACCGCTCCGGGCAGGCGGTGCGGGAGATGTTCGCGCCCGACGCCATCGCGCCGCCCGCGGCCGAGATCCAGGCCGGGATCGACACCATTCCGGTGGGCACCACCTATTGCGTGCAGATCCTGCCCGGGCCGTTCGACGGGCAGCACGTGATGATCGTCAGCGAGACCCATCCGGACGGGACCAAGCGCACCTGGCCCGCCCAGCTGGTGATCACCACCGTGGTCGGGAACCGCACCCTGGTCTCCTCGATCGTGCCGCTCAAGGAGGAAGCCACGCCCCGGTGAATACGCAGGTGGATCCGGCAATTCCCTGGCGTTTTGGAACTTGGCAGATCATCGGCTAAGGTTCTTTCTCGCAAGCCGGACGGGGCAAACGCCCCGGAAACGTGAGCATGCGGATGTAGCGCAGCTGGTAGCGCATCACCTTGCCAAGGTGAGGGTCGCGAGTTCGAATCTCGTCATCCGCTCAACGAATCCCGTCACTCGTCAGACGAAAATGAAATCCCTTCCCGCGCAATAGATCTCGCGCACATCCCGGGCATGTTGCCCGTTCTTCGCGGTAATCTCATCGGGTGATCACCATGCTCAGCGCCTTCCACGACACTGTGCTCCCGCTCCACGAGACTGTGTACGCGCAGATCGGCAACCCCACGCCCGAAACACCGCCCGCGGCGGACAAACTCATGCGACTGGTGCGCTACTTCACCTGGTTCGTGCTGCTGGGCGGCGTCCTGGCCATCACCTACGCCGGCGGCCGCTTCGCCTGGGAGAAATGGTCCGGCGGCGGGCTCGCCTCCCCGAAGATGGTGGCGGGAGCCATGATCGGCGGCATCATCGCCACCAGCGCGGGCACCATCATGAACGCGGCCATCGGATAACGGGGTCCTAGTTCACGAGCTCCACGCGGATCGGGTCACCGCCACGGACGGTGGCCAGATCGCGCGGGTCGCCGTCGATGCGGCCGAGGATATTGCACGGACTGGCCAGGCGGCATTCGTAGCCGTGCGAGATCGGGGTCGGGCCGTAGGGCAGGGCCAGGGCGTCGCCGTCGGTCCAGAAGGCGACGGTGCCGGGAGCCACGACCTGCTGGGCATCGGGTTCGCGGGCGACGCACACACCGGTGTCGAAGTAGACCTCCTCGCCCCAGGTGCTCGCAGTGGCCGCGATGGGCAGGGCCGCGCGTAGGGCGGTGGTGGTCGGGCCATCGTCGAGGGTGGCGGTGAGGTGGCCGGCAGGCCAGGTGATGCGAATGCGGGTCTGGTTCGCCATGGGCGCATTCAACAAGATCAGCGGTTGCGGATGAAGATACGAAATCTCCGAAACACCATCGCCGACACTGCGTCCCAGCTGTCGATTCGCCCGATACCCAGCTTGGCGCGCCCCCACACTGACTTCGTGGCTACGCCGGTCAATTCCGACGGCGATTATCGGTGATCTTCGACATCAGCCGACTGGGCTGAGATCCGTTGGTATCGTGCGGGTGATAGTCCGATGGACCGCACCGCGAGCGCGACGCTATCCACCACCGACCGCACGCTCGGCGGTAAACGCTTGGGGAGGAGCGCGCGCATGCCGATGGTGCGCCGGTTCTGGATCGAATTCGACGTGCGGGAGTGCTCTCCCCCATGGTTCGGAAAAGCCATCGGTGTGACCGGATTCGACGTGCGGGACTGCTTGGCGATGGCGGCGGATCTGATCACCGACGGACCGTTGCCACCCGTGCGTCGAATCGTCGCCGACATCTCCCTGGCCGAGCCCCTCCCCGTGAATCCTCGCGGACTGGGAGTCCCGGTGTGGCGAGGCGTGTGGTACCCACCCCGAAACCTCACAACCGGACCAATCCACGACATCGACCGCAGCGGCGCACCGCCGGACTACCCGGCACCGGTCACAGAACCGCTGCGCCGAGCGAGAGTCAGCGAGAGCCTGGGCGCGAGCACCACATGGTGGGACGAAATTCCGCATATCGACGGTCTGCTGTGGCCGCTGGTCGACATGCACCGCGCCCCGCACGCGCGCGGGATGCGGCTCAGCGCTTCGGCACTGCGCGACGCCCTGGCCAGGGATACGACCTATGGGAAGATGCTGAGCGAAGCCCTCGACTTCATGATCGCGTGGCGCCCGACGCCGGAGGAGTGGTTCGACCCAACCGGAATCAGATTCGCTGATCAGTGGGACCTGGACGAGTACCTACGAGCTTTCCGCGACTACTTGTTCGGAACCCGCGAGGAGCCGATCTGTCCTCCCGGTGCGGGACAGCCTCCACTCGAGGCCGAATCACAGCTTCTGACCGACGACTGAAACCCTCTGGGAGTCAACGAGTCCTGCGCTTGCCGCCGGACGTTCCGCGCGTCGAGCATCCGGCGATGCTCTACAGCCACCACGACGGCTTCAACGAACGCGGTCGGCGCACACTGATAGGTCACATTCGGCATGAGCATCTGGGTTGCTGTTCCGACGGCCTGTCCTCCCGCCGTAGCGCCCTGATCGTGGATTGCCAAGACTGCCAACAGATCGCCAGGGCCGGCTGCCCGAATCACAAGATTCCCCATACCGGCAGTATCGCTGGCTCAGCATCTTCGGACTGGGCACCCCGGCTGTCGAACCATCCGCACATGCCGCTGACGGTCGGACGGTGTTCTGCGTCGCGAGATCGATTGCGGCGCAGGGAGTCACAGCGCGAGAACCAGCGTTCTCTCCTCGGCGGAGGCGTGGGCCAGATACCCACCGGTGAACCGTTCGTCAGCGGTGACCTCCTTGCCGATTGGTGTCGGTAGCGACAGGTCGTGGGGAAGCTCGGACAGCTCGATCTCGGCCAGGATCAGACCGGCAAGGTCGCCGTGGAACTCATCGACGACGAAGGTGTGGTGGCCGACCTGCCAGACGCGGCGCGTTTTTCGCAGTGTCGCGGCGGGCAACTGGCAGAGCGTGTCGTACTCGGCCTCGTCGAGGTAGATATTGGTGATCGCCGCTGTGGAAGGAGCGCTCTCATCCGGGCGGACCTTCTGACAGAACTTGTAGACAACCTGCGAGCCGACCTCGAGGCGCCGCAATCGGAGCCGGGTTCCGACGATGTAGCGATCCTCGATGAACCGGGGATCGCAGGCTTGCGCCGGCATCTCCGGAAGCAGGAACCGCCTCTCCTTTTCGAGTTGGGCGTACTTTCCCAGGCCGGGCCGGCGGAGCCAGTTCATCACATCATCGTTCACGCCCGCGAGAGTATCGAGCTTCGCGCACCCTGCAATCGCCATCGAGCCGGTCGTCATCGGCTGTTCAGACAAGCAGGGCCCGGTCACGCACGCCAAGAGCCATCCGGATATTGGACCAACTCGCGGTCACCGGACCGGGGAACCAATGGACCCAGTAGCTGGTTCAGTTCGTCATCTGTCATCGTGCCGCCGTACCCGAGACCCACCCAATCATGGGCCTCTTTGAGAGCCCTTATGGAGATCTCGAAGGCGTGGAACACATAGCCGGCGAGCTGGAACCCCCGGTTCTGGGCGGCCCCAAGCTCTCGCACCAACCAGGTGCCCACTTCGGCTGGTGTTTCTCCTCGCTGAGCCCGTGTTCGCAGCTCACCGACGATGCGCTCCCTGTCGCGCACTTCGAGCAACCTCCCGATTGTGCTGGCGAAATCCTCGCTCAGCCTATCTCGATCCTTGATCCGTCAACATCCGCAATTGCCGCTGGTCGCGCGGACCGAGTCAGCCAGGCCGCGCGGCCGGCCGAACGCATTGAACAGCCGATGAGCGAGTAGCTCACCGGGTGTTGGAGGACCGGATCCGAAGGGATGCCCCAACTGCGCGAAGAGGAGCCGCTAGCGCCTCCATCTCGACTCGGGTTCCTTCCAGCCCCCGTTCGCCAAGCTCGTTGGCCAGGACTCGTGCTTCCGCGAGGGTCAGAGTCCGAACTGTTCGAAGCGCACGCATCACCCCTGCGGGCGTGAGGTTGCCGCCAATGAGATGCATGGTCGCGGGACCGTTCGCCACCAAGATCGCCGTGCGCATCCCGGCAAGCGGTGTTTCGTAACCACACTCGCTCCAGCGGCTGCCACACTTCGGACAATCGCCTTCAAGATCCCACTGGTGGGTGCCAGCTGAGAGAACCTCGACAACCGTGGCTTCCATCTGCGACCCGCATTCGCTGCAATCGGTTGTGTAGGGCGCGGTTTCGAACACGGTGTCCATCGGATCGAATCCTAGATGCAACGTCGTGCCCAGGTGCGCACAGAACGCACTCAAATGCCGCTGGTCGCGCTGTGCGAGCCGGCCTACCGGCGGGACTGCCCGAGCACGCTGAACCTAGTTGTCATTCTCGTCCTCGTCGCAATCCTCTTCGTCCTCGTCGTACATGAAGTCGCGAGCGCCCTCTTCGTCCAGGCACCGTTGATATCTCGGGTTGACCAGGTCCAACTGGATGAAATCGTCGTGCGGGGCAACCGTAATGACCACTTTGGGGAGTCGCCAGTAGTCATTGTCGAGATCCTCGCCGAAGACGTACTCAGATTCCGGTCCCAACTCCTTGACCAGACGTTCTCGGAGTTGATGGTGAAGCGCCGCGGACTGGCCTTTCGTGGGCTTCGTCGGTCCGGAATCAGCGACGTAGATCCTCATCTCGTCGATGCCCCCACCACCTCCGGCCTGCCGGTCCATGAACCGCCTGGTGAAGACAACGTGACACCGAGGCTGATGAACGTCGAGGTTGGTCTGGAGGGTAGGACCGCTACCTCGCACTCCGTCCACGATGCTCCACCGCGTGGCTTCACAGAAACGAGCCACGTCCCGATCGGTCCATGTCCAGCCGAATTCGCTTGCGATGCGGGCGATGCGAGCTGCCCCATCGATATCTGCTTTCACATATCAACTCATACACAACACGGCTCGGCGGGGAACGTCGAGTATCCGCGCATGCCGCTGACCGCGCGGACCGAACCGGCCAGAGTCGGATGTCGAGCTGAACTCTGACGTCATATTCCACCGATACGACATCCCGCCGGTCGGGGGATGACGTCAGGATTCACCGATCAGCGGCGTCGAGATTCACCGGTGTAACCAGGCTTCGATGCGGCGCTCGGCAAGTCGCCGGATGGCGGTAACTGTCGGTGTGCGCGGTTAGGCTCGTCGAACAGACCGGCGAAGAGGCACGGGCCGTCCGTGATGGAGTGCTGCGTGAGGCCGATCCGGGAGGCGGTGACCACTGACAAGGCATCCGAAACTGCCTGATCAGAAAGGAACAGCGATATGGAGTCGGTGCGGGGCGAGTTGCGCCCCGGGCTGCGTGACGACCTGCGCGAGCGGGTGTCCTTCGGGCTCGAGGATGTCAATGAGGTGCTGGCGGGGATGGTGGCCGAGCGGGCGGTGGACTGGCCGCGCGAGGCCGAGCTGATTACCTGCCGGCTGGGGCTGGACGGGGAGCCGCCCGAGACGTTGACGTTGCTGGGGTTGCGGTTCGGGGTGTCGCGGGATCGGGCGCGGCAGCTGTATACGCGGGCGGTCGGGAATATGGTGCGGCAGGCGCAGGCCACCGGGCAGCCGGATCTGGGCGTGTTCGGCGAGCGGTATCCCGTGGGGTGGGGTTACGAGCGGCTGGTGCGTACGCTGCTCGGCGAAACCTATGCCACCGATACCGATATCGCGGCTCAGGACTGGGCGTATCTCAAGCTGCGGCTGGCGGGGCACGATCTGCAGGACTCCAAACGCATGGCGGGCTTCGTATTCCAGCGCATTGCCGGGTGGCAGCAGAAGGGGCGCTGGCATCTGTTGCCGCCGCAGCAGCCGGAGGAGGTGCCCGCGGGCATCTGGAATCCGTGGCTGCGCCGGGTGGAATGGGGCGACGGGTCTCCCGGTGATCTGCCCGTCGTCCCGGCCCGCACCGCCGACTTCGATGACGATGGACGCGGCTCGATTTTCTCCGAAAAGCTGGGCCGTGAAACAACATTCGACACCGGTCTGCAAGCCCAACTGCTCCGCCTGCTCGACGGCAGTGATCGCGTCGACCACTTCCAGGAGTACCCGGTCGAGATCGTCTACGACATCGACGGCCAGGAACGCCTCCACTACCCCACCGCCGTGGCCCAATTCGCCGACGGCCGTGTGGTTCTCCTGGATGTCATCCCCTTGGGACACGTGGCATTCCATGTGAACCGGGCAAAAGCCGCGGCCGCGCGCGCCTACGCCCACGCGCAGGGCTGGGGCTGGCTCGTCTGGACCGGCAGCAGCTCCGGCGTCGCCGACCTCATGCGCCGCGAGGTCGACGCCCGCCACGAGAACATCCTCCGCAACCGGCTCGCCACCGGTCCCCTGACCTGGTCCGAACTCCAGGAACACCGCGCCGAGACCGGCATGGAACTCCTGGATCTGGCCGCCCTCACCCTCCGCCACGGCTGGCGCTGGGACCGCGGGCCGTTCCGCCTCAGCCGGGGCCTCTGACCAGAGCTCGCCGCACCTGAGAAAGCCACATCACCCCGTCCGGAGATGTTTGCATCCCGCATGCGCGGGCACGACCAACAAGTCTTGGCTTTCAATCTCCGGGAACGATCATGGGTATTGCATCGGGTACGGCGAACTTGCTGAGCACGACAGCGTCAGCAACCGCGAAGACGGTGAGAGTGACGGCCGCCGCCGGCGCGAAGGTCGCGAGCACGACCGCGGTCGGGGGAGCAAAAGCGTTGGGCGCGACCGCTTCCGCAACCACCGGAGCGATCGCGGCGGCCGGCGGGGCGGCGGCCGGAGCGGCCACGGGAGCCGCGCGAGGAGCGGTGACCGGGGCCTATTCGGGGGCGAAATCGCGCCTGGATACACCCACGGTGGTGATTCTCGGCGCGGCGGCAGCCGGACTGGTCGGACTGGTGGAATGGCCCGTCGTGGTGGCCACGGCCGGAGCGGTGGGCGTCATCATCGCCGTGAAACGCGCCAGACAACAAAGGAATTCGGACCAACAGCGCAAATCCCACGCCGCCGGCAATGGCCACTCCACCCGGCCCAAGTCGAGCACCTCCGCCCCGAGCGGACCGGCCGCCGCGCCCAGCGGCTCAGCCGAGAAGCCCGCGACACGCAAGCGCGCGACTGCATCCCCCAAGAGCGACAGCACTTCCACTCGAAGCGGAGCGGCGCGCATCGACTCATCCAGCGGCAGCGGAACCGCACACTCGACCAGCAAGACCAGCAAGAGCGCAGGTTCATCCAGCGGCAGTTCGTCCGCCAAGAGCGGATCCACCCGCACGGCCAGTCGCGGCGACAGCTCGTCCAGCAGTGCCGGATCCGGACGCACCACCGGCAAGGCCAAGGCCTCTGCCGCTGGCAGCAGGACCACCCGGGCGGCCACGACAAGCAAAGGCTCGGCGGGGCGGGGCGGGCCGAGACGGACATCCCGAACGAGCGGTGGGGCATCCGAGCGCGGCGCTGGGCGCACTGGCGGTGAGAACGAGAGGCTGCCCGAGGGCGGCGGACCGGCGGACGGCGGCGGGAAGGAGGCGGGCTCGGCGACGGCGCGGCGTGGGGCGGCGCGGGCCACGGGTGAGTCGGCGGTGCAGGGACGGACGGCGGGAGCTGATGAGTGATGTCGGTGCTGGGGTCGATTGTGGGTGCTTCGGTGCGGATTCCGTTGCGGGGTACGGCTATTGCCGTGGGGCTGGTCGGGCGGCCCGCGGTGGTGGTGGCGCAGCAGACTCGGGAGCTGCTGGAGCCGCTGTTGCCCGAGGCGGTCAATGAATTCGCCGATGAGGTCACCGCGGTGGTGGGTGAGCTCGCGGACGGGGCGGGGCGGGACTTCGAGTCGCTGCTGGATGTGCACGCGGGGCGGCGGCAGCGGCGGGTCACCATGCTGGGCAATCGGATTCACGCCGAGGTGAAGGGATTGCGGTCCAAGAACGCGGCGCGGGTGGGGGCCGCGGTGCGCGAGGCGCTCGAAGGGGCCGAGGGGACGCGATGGGTCCGGGTGAACGCGGCTACCGGGCGGGTGACCGTCGCGGTCGATCCCGATCGCTGCTGCGCCGAGGATGTGGAGGCCCGGCTGGCGGCGGTGGAAGAACAGGTGGGGACCGACGAGGAGGAGTGGAGCCGGCACCGGGCCGATCCCGCGGATCGGGAGCCGGTGCTCACCGCTGCGGTGCAGTTGGTGGGCGATGTGACGGGAATGGCACTGGCCGTGGCGAATTCGGTGTTTCCGAAGTCGCCCACCGCACAACTGCTGCGGGCCGGGGTGGCATTCGTGGACGGGCAGCCGCGGGTGCGGGCCTTGCTGGTGCGTCATCTGGGCACGCACCGCGCCGATACGGTGCTCACCATCGGCAATGCGCTCGGGCAGGCGCTCGACGCGCAGATCGCCGGACTGTTCGCCGACAGCCTGCAACGCGGTGTGCGCGTAGTCGAGGCGTACTCCCGATACACGCAGTGGCGGCGGTGGGACGAACTCATCGCGGATGCCGGTCAGCCGGGCGTGCACGACTACGAACCGCCCGGCCCCCGCCCCACTCCCCTGCCGCAGGGCCCGATCGAGCGGTGCGCCGAACAAGTCGGCACCGGTTCGACTCTGGTGTCCCTGGCCACCCTCACCGGCGGCCGCGAATCCTCCGATGCCGCCGACGCCGTGGCAGCGGGCGTACCGCGTGCGGCCCGCGCCGGGCGCGAAACCTTCGCCGGATTGCTGTCCACCTTCATGGCCGGCCACGGCGTTCTCACCATCGACCCCATCCTCTGGCGTCGCCTCGACCGCGTCTCCGCCCTGGTAGTGGACCGCCACGCCGTCCGCGGCGACCGACCGGTCGTCCTCTCCGCCGACACCGACGACCCGGCCTGGTCCACCGAACACGTCTGGAGCGCCGCCCAAAGACTCCTGTGGCGCAATGGATCCGACCTCCCCATCCCACCCCCGCGCGGCCGCGAACGCGACCGCCTGCGCCTCGAAGAGTGCGAGCCGCCCGACGCGGCTCCGCCCGGCGGTCGCCCGGCACGCACTCGCGCGCAGGACGATGAGCAAGGTCGCGAGAAACGCAGCGGGACAGCGGAATCGGACGAGGACCGGCGCGGAGATCCGGTGTGGCATCGGCTGTACGACGGGAAACGCGCCGTCGGACGGGTATTGATCGGTCTCGAACTGCACCCGGAGGCGGTGGCCCTGCTGGCGACGGCCCGCCGCGCCGGGTTGCGAGTCGTCTTGATCGGCGACGAGTCCACCGGCGAATTGCGGCGCAGCGCCGACGAATTCGTTCCCGCCGGTGGGTCCGAGAGCACCGTGGTGCGACGGCTTCAGAAGCAGGGCCACGTGGTCGCGGTCCTGAGCGGGCGCGGGCACAAGGCCCTGGCCGCCGCGGATCTGGGCATCGGCTTGCTGGAACGACAGGCGAACGAACCCGCTGCCGCATCCGACGATGATCGGGCGGCGGACGGTGGTGGCATGGGGGCGGGGGTGCGGATTCCGTGGCAGGCGGATGTGGTTTGTCCGGATTTGGGGTGTGCGCGGCAGATTGTGGGGGCGGCGGGGGTGGCTCGGGCGGTGAGTGAGCGGGGGCGGACGTTGACGTTGTCGGCGGCTACGTTGAGCGGGTTGTTGCTGGCCAGTGGGCCGGTGGGGGCGCGGCCGGTGGCGGTGATGTCGCCGGTGGCGAGTGCGACGCTGTTGAGTTTCGCGGGGGCGGTGCTGGCGGCGCGGAAGGCGGGGCGGGCGGATGAGGTGACGCCGGTGCCGTTGGTGCCGTGGCATGCGCTGGAGCCGGATGAGGTGCTGGCGCGGCTGCCGGAGCCGGGGGGACGGGAGCGGCCGGAGCACGGGGTGGTGGCGGCGGGGGCTATCAAGGCGGCGGAGAAGATCGGTGCGCCGGCGACGGGGGTGATGCAGTTCGTGGGGCAGGTGCGCAAGGAGTTGGAGGATCCGCTGACTCCGCTGCTGGCGGTGGGGGCGGTGGCCTCGGCGCTGCTGGGGTCGCCGACCGATGCGGTGCTGGTGGGGTCGGTGCTGGCGCTGAATGCGGTGGTGTCGGCCTTGCAGCGGCAGCGGGCGGGGCAGTCGCTGCATCGGCTGCTGGTCGGGGAGCGGCTGCTGGCGCATGTGGTGCGCGACGATGACGAAACCGATACGCCCGCCGATGATCTGCGGCCGGGCGACATCATCGTGCTGCGCAGCGGGGACGTGGTGCCCGCCGATGCGCGGCTGCTGGAGGCCGACGGGCTGGAGATGGACGAGTCGGGGCTCACCGGGGAATCGGTGACCGTGGACAAGCAGGTGTCCGCCACACCCGGTGCGGCGCTGGGCAATCGGGACTGCATGGTGTTCGAGGGCGGGGTCGTGGTGAACGGCTCCGCGCGGGCGGTGGTGGTCGCGGTGGGCACGGCCACCGAGGCGGGGCGCGCGCTGGCCGCGGCCGGACCGCCGCGCACCGGGGGTGTGCAGGCCCAGCTGCGGGAGCTCTCCGCGCGGGTGCTGCCGCTCACCCTCGGCGGCGGAAGCGTGGTCACCGCAACGAGTTTCCTGCGCGGCCTGCCGCTGCGCCCGGCGCTCGCCGACGGGCTGGCGGTGGCGGTGGCGGCGGTGCCCGAGGGGCTGCCGCTGGTGGCGACCGTCGCCCAGCTCTCCGCCACCCGGCGGCTGTCCCGGCGCGGCGTGCTGGTGCGCTCCAGCCGCACCATCGAGGCCCTGGGCCGGCTGGACACCATCTGCTTCGACAAGACCGGCACCCTCACCGCCGGACGACTGCACCTTGCCGCGCTGGGCGATACGGACGAGACCTGGGACACCGAGCACGCCGCCGACACCGCCCAGTCCCGGCGACTGCTGCGCGCCGCCGCGCGCGCCTGCCCGCATCCCGAGGACGGGCCGCTGGTGCACGCCACCGACCGCGCCGTCGTCGAGGCCGCCGATCGCGCGCTCGGCGCACGGGCCGCACACACCTGGGATCCCATCGAAGAGATCCCCTTCGAGAGCAGCCGCGGCTATTCGGCGGCCGTCGGGCACACCGCCCACCACATCCGGCTGGCGGTGAAGGGCGCACCGGAAGTCCTGTTCCCCCATTGCAGTCAAGTACTGCGCACCAATGGGAACGGCGACCGCGAACTGGTGAAGTTCACCCCGGACGAGCAGGCCGCCGCCGAGGACGCCGTGCGCGAACTCGCCGAACGCGGGCTCCGCGTACTGGTTGTGGCCCGCCGCGACTTCCAGCGCGAACCCGACGATGTCGCCGACGAGATCGAGGAACTCACCCTGCTCGGCTTCATCGGCCTGGCCGACACGCCCCGCCCGCAGACGGCGGACCTGGTGGAACAGCTGTCCCGCAACGACATCAGCGTCCGCATGATCACCGGCGACCACCCGGTCACGGCCCGCGCCGTCGCCGCACAGCTCGGCATCCCCGCCGACACCGTCGCCACCGGCTCCGACCTGGACGCCCTCGACGAGGACGCCCAAGCCGATCTGATCGACCGCGCAACAGTTTTCGCCCGCGTCACCCCCGAACACAAGGTCCGCATAGTCACCGCCCTGCAACGCCGCGGCCATGTGGTCGCCATGACCGGCGACGGCAGCAATGACGCCGCCGCCATCCGCACCGCCGATATCGGCATCGGCCTGGCCGCCCGCGGCTCGGTCGCCGCCCGCGAGGCCGCGGACCTGATCATCACCGGCTCGGACGACGTTCGCGCCGAGGCCGATTCGGCGGGCGACACCGACCGCGCATCCGGACCGGATACCGAAATCCGCACGGAGACGGAGAAGGACACGGAGACGGAGAAGGACGCAGGGGCCGAGGACGACACAGGGACCGCGGACGACACGGGAACCGCCGACGGCACAGGAACTGCGGACAACACAGCAACCGCGGACACCACAGCAACGGCCGACGACACAGCAACCGCGGACACCACAGCAACGGCCGACGACACAGCAACCGCGGACACCACAGCAACGGCCGACGACACAGCAACCGCGGACAACACAGCAACGGCCGACGACACGGGAACCGCCGACGACGCGGAGAACTCCCGGGACGCGAAGACCTCCGGGCGCGCAGACCAGGGGCTCGGCGACACAGTGGCCGCGACAGGTGCGGCGACCACGGAGCCCGCATCGCGCTCGGACGGCGAGGACTCCGACGGTGAAGAGCCCGGTGCATCGAGCGCACCGCAGCCGGGTCCGGGAAGCCCGGCAGCCGATCCCGGTGGCATCGATCTGTCCGTGCTGCTCACTGCGCTCGTTGAGGGGCGAGGCATGTGGCAGCGGGTGCGCGATGCCATCGGAGTATTGGTCGGCGGCAATACCGGCGAGGTGACCTTCACCGTGCTCGGCACCCTGCTGTCCGGCCGCGCGCCCATCGGCACCCGCCAGTTCCTCCTGGTCAACTTGCTCACCGATCTCGGACCGGCCATGGCCGTCGCGCTCTCCGGCACCCGCACCGCCGAGGACGCCACCGAACCCGCCGACGCCGGCGCCGAGTTGAGCGCTCTCCCCCGCCCCGACCTGGGCGGCGATTTCCTGCGCGCGGTCGCCGTGCGCGGCGCGTGCACCACCGCCGGCGCGGGAGCGGCCTGGCTGCTGGGCCGCGCCACCGGACGGCCGCGCCGAGCCGAGACCATGGCCCTGGCCGCCCTCATCTCCACCCAGTTGGGTCAAACCCTGGTGATCGGCCGCCACAGCCCCTTGGTGTGGGTGACCGCCGCGGGCAGCGCCGCCCTGCTGGCCGGGGTGATCATGACGCCCGGTGTGAACACCTTCTTCGGTTGTGTCCCACTGGGTCCCGTCGCCTGGACCATTGTGTCGGCCTCGGCTCTGGGCGGCACCCTCGCCGCCGCCTACGCCGGTCGGGCGCTCCCCTGATCCGGAAACGCCTTACGCGATAGACCGGAAAACGCGCGCTATCCGCAAACGCTTTACGCGAGGTAGACGGGGAAACGGGCGCTCGCGCTGTCGAGTTCGGCTCGCTCGCCGGGCGTGGGGACACGGCGGCCGGTGCCGATCAGCAGGGCATCATTGTCGGAGAACGACGCCGGAAATGGTGTGCCCGCGATCTGTTCGAGCAGATGCCGGGTGTAAGCGAGGACCTCGGCAGGCGGCTGAGCCGCATTCGGGAGATGTTCGATCAGATCCAAGTGGTGCAGAGTCCACTCCAGGACATACGCGGACAGATAGTCACCGGCGGTGAGAACCATGTCGCGAGTGCTCACACGCAAGTCCGGATCGGCAAGCGCGGCAGCCCGTCCCGCCGCCGCGCCGACATCGTCGAGATGAAACTTCAGCAGACCCGGCTCCTGATAGGCCGCCGCCAATCGCACGATCAGCGCGTCGAGCGGATCGTCCCCGGTCGGCGGCTTTTCAGTGGTCTCCCAGTAGGTCACCGCGGTCCGAGTCGGTTCGCCGTCGGCCGGTGTCACCAGCGTGATCAGAACATCCTGGGCATCGATGATCAAGTGGCACACCAGATCCCGAACCAACCACCCGGCGCACCCGGACGGCCGGGCGAAGTCCTCGTCCGGAAGATCGGCGACGGCGGTGCGCAGTGCTGTCCACGAGCGTGCGAAGAGGTCCACGCATCGCAAGCTAACAGCTCCGCTGTCCCCTCACTCCGGCATTTCGCCCATGAACAGCATGGCGAGGCAATCCGGCAGCGCGGTGGAACCACCCTGCTCGCGGGCCGCGGCCGAATTCGCTTGTCGGCGGGGCCGGACGCGGGGCAACCTTTCGGAATGACCGACCTACGAGTGCTGAGCCCCGACGACTGGAAGCTGTGGCGACGACTGCGGCTGGCTGCGCTGGCGGAAGCGCCGTACGCGTTCGGGTCGCGGCTCGAAGACTGGCAGGGCGAGGGCGATCGGGAGGAGAGATGGCGGGATCGGCTGAGCATTCCGGGATCTCGCAATCTGATCGCGATGGTGGATGACGAGCCTGTCGGGATGGCGAGCGGCATCCCCGGGCCCGAATTCGATGCGGCCGAGCTCATCTCGATGTGGGTCGCTCCGGTCGGGCGCGGGCTCGGGGTCGGCGATCGGCTGATGCGGGGTGTCGAGGAGTGGGCCGTCGAGACGGGGGCGCGGAGCCTGCGGCTGACGGTGGCGCCCGGGAACTCGCGGGCCATTGCGCTCTACCGGCGCAATGGGTTCGAGGCCACCGGGGAGTTGGGGGATGTCCTGGCCGATGGCCGGCGAGAAATCGTCATGGCGAAGCGGATCCAGGCGCGGTGACCGCGCGGAGCCGGATCGGCGGGCTTCTCGAGAACGGGGCAGGCGCCGATTCTGGCGTGCACGCGGCGGCGGTTCCAGGCGCCCGGCTCCACCAGGACGCGATCGGTCGCGGCCAGCAGGAGCGGGAGGTCGGCGGAGCTGTCGGTGTAGGCGCAGGCGATGGGGCCGAGGAAGCCCTGGGCGCGCAGGCGGGCGAGCTTCACCGGGCCGTAGCAGTGCACGCTCAGGGCCAGCGCGCCCCGGCGGCGGACCAGGGTCGAGCCCAGCACCTCCACGCCGGTGAGACCGAGTCGGCGGCAGATCCGGCGGGCGAGACGCTCCTCACTGCCGGTCACCACGACCACCTCGTGACCGGCGGCGCGATGCTCGCGCACCCGGTCCAGCGCGGACTCGATGCGGCGGCCCGACTGCGGGCGATAGTGGCGATCGACGTAGGACTCCACGAGCTGCTCGTAGTGCGCATCCGACATGCCGACCGTGGCGCACCACAACCACAGGTTCACCGCGGGCCGCCGCAGCCGCGGAAACACCAGCATGGGCCCGGCGACCAGCGAGGACAGGAACCCGCGCACGGGCCGCGAGACCAGCAGTTCGGTGAGGAACCGGGAGAAGCTGTCGCCCCGCACCAGTGTGCCGTCCAGGTCGAAGATGACGACTTCGCGATCACCCATGTTCCTATGATGATCGACTCAGCGCCGGGCCACGCGGAGAAAAACAATCGCCCCGATCGTTCACCCAGTGATCACACAGTCGATCACCGCTCGCGGTACCGGTCGGTATGCGCGGATGTGATACGACTGAGGCAGTTTGTTCCGGAACGAATGAAGGAGAAGGTCATGGGCGCGTTCACCGTCGCAGAGGCCAAGGCGGTCTTCGAGAGGGTCGACGCCAATGGCGACGGGTACATCACCGTCGAGGAGTACACCAAGGCGGTTGAAGCGTACGGTTTCTCGCACGCCGACGCCGAGAAGGCCGCCCTGGCCATCCTGGAGAAGACCGATCTGGACGGCGACAAGCGCATCAGCCTCGCCGAGTTCCTGACTCTGGTCAGCTAACAAGATCACCGGGAAACTGTGGCGGCATTTCGCGAGAAGCCGCCGCCACAGTTTCCCGGTCGGCGATGTTTCACATTGGGATCAGAACACACCACTGCTGACGGCAGCAGTGAATGCGGCCCAATCGTTTCCGGAGAACAGCAGAGCAGGGCCACTAGGGTCCTTCGAGTCACGCAGGCCGACAATGCCTTCCGGCAACCAAGCCACTTCGACGCAGTCGGTCTGACCACCGCTGTAGCTGCTCTTGAACCAGTTCGCCTCGGGGAGATAGGTATTCACGTCACATAACTCCTCGCCACCCGCCGGAGCAGGTCTCGCGTGTGGGTCTCGTCCAAGGCCGTACGCCGTATGGCCGAGGCCATTTCATGGTAGCGCCGGATATCGTCGGCGTGTTCCAGGTACAAGTCTGGTTTCCCGTTGCCTTCGAAGTAGATCAACGGGGGTTCCACTTGGCGTCCCTTGGAATCGATCCCGAAGTCGAGAAGTACGAACGGTCCATGCAGCACGCCCCAGCTACAGCCTGCCGTGAACGGATGTATGCGAAGCGACACATTGGGAAGCTTGCTGACTTCCGCCAGGTGGTGCAGCTGAGTTGCCATGACGCGCGGTCCGCCGACAACGCGATGCAGTGCTGACTCGTGCAGGAGCAGTTCGAGTTTCACTGGATCGGCTTTACGAGTGATGATCGTCTGCCGCCGCAAACGGAACTCGACGCGGCGGTCGATTTCCTCGGCGTCTCTATCGTGGTAGAACGCGCTGATCGTTGCCCGGGCGTAGTCGGCCGTCTGCACCAAACCCAGGACGATCTCGTGGTAGGCGATCAACTGCCGTGCGGCAGCCGCCAGCCCGACGTACATGTTGAACGTCGTATCGCTGTAGAGCCCGCCGAAGGCGGTGTACCAGGATGCGACCTGTGCCTGTTTGGTGAGTTCGACCGCACGATCGATGTCGCTCGAAGTGAGTTCGTACAGCTCGCACAGCCTTTGGACGTCCCGGATGCGAGGCTTCTTGACCCCGCCGGTTTCGATGCGGTGCAACGCGGTCTTACTCAGCTCCATCAGATGCGAGACTCGCTCCAGCGACAGCCCCTGGCCTTCACGAGCCTCGCGCAGGAACCTCCCCAGCTGGCGCCGGGGCAGTCTCGTCGGTTCATCCGCGCTGGTCATGTCTGTACCCTCCGCAATATTCGGAACGGAAACACATACCCGCGTGGAACGGACTGTACGTCGAATACGGAACGCTTCCTGCCGATTTCCCGCAACCGGTCCCAAACACCCGATTCTCCGTACGCAGGGGCGATGCCAGTGGTGTGCTCGGGCTACATCACATCAGCCGGACCGGAGGCCCGTAATGGACACCGACGAGCGCGACCAGATCGAAATCCGTGTGATCGAAGATGTGCTGGACATTGTCGAGGCGCGGCTACACGAACGTGAGCGCCACGGATGGCGGCTGACCGCGCCGCGCTCGCGCGTCTATGCCACCGTGCTGCACGCCGTCATCGTCAGTGCCCGTGCGGCGCACAGGTTTCCGGCCACGCTCGACGGGGCCGACATTCTCGATACGATCCTCGAGGGCGCGGAACCCACCGATTCCCTTGCCGGGCAACCGGTCGAGGACATCATCAGAGATCACATCGTGCACTCGAACTGACCGGGTCGCCCGTGGAATCCTCGGGATAGAACACGGCGCTGCCCGCCACCTCCACCACCACCTCGTCACCGAGTCGCACCGGCAGCGGTGACGGCACCCTGGCCAGTAGATCCGCGCCCGTGGCGGCGCGCAACAGCACGACCGCGTCGTGGCCGTGGAAACTGACCCGCCGCACAATGGCGGTGGCGTGACCGTTGGATTCGGTCACCGGGCGCAGGCGCAATTGCTCCGGTCGCACCAGCAGTGAGCCGTTTCCGCTGGCCGGAGCGGTGAGCGGCACCGTACCCAGCGCGGTGCGCGCCACCGGGCCGTCGGCGGTGGCGGTCAGCAGGACCGCCTCACCCAGGAAGCGGGCCAGCGCGATATCCACCGGTCTGCGGTAGATCTCCTCCGGCGGCCCGGCCTGCGCCACCCGGCCCTCGCGCAGCACCGCGACCTGGTCGGCCATGGACAGCGCCTCGTCCTGATCGTGGGTGACCAGCACCGCGGTGGCGCCGAGTTCGGTGAGAATCTCGCGCACCTGATCCCGCACCTGACCGCGCAATCCGGCATCCAGGGCGGAGAACGGTTCATCCAGCAGCACCGCCGCGGGCCCGGGAGCCAGCGCCCGCGCCAAGGCCACCCGCTGCTGCTGCCCGCCGGACAACTCGTGCGGCCGCCGCTCGGCATAACCTTGCAACCCAACGACTTCCAGCAACTCCCCCACCCGCCGGCGCCGCCGTCGCCGCGCCGCAACATTCCAGCCGCGCAGGCCGTAACCGATATTGGCCGCCACCGACAAGTGCGGAAACAACGCCGCCTCCTGCGGGACGATGGTCACCTTCCGCCGCTCCGGCGGCAGCACGGACGTGGCCGTCGCGACCACGCGACCACCCACCCGAATCTCCCCCGCCGTAGGCCGCAAGAACCCCGCCACCGTCCGCAACAACGTGGTCTTCCCGCACCCGGAGGGACCGAGCACCGCAGTCAGACTCCCCGCGGGAATATCCAGATCCACCCCGCGCAACACCTCGACACCCCGGTACCCTACGTCCAGCCCGCGAATCCGCAACTCGCTCATGGGAATACCTCCGTCGCCGCACCGCCGCCCGAGCCCGCAATTCCTTTCGTCAGCCCTTTCGCCAGCCCTTTCGTCATTCCGGCGCACTTTTGGCCGGAATCCACCACGTCGGGCGAGATCCCGGCCAAAAGCATGCCGGGATGACGGGCGGAACCGCCGAGAAAACGGCCGGAACTACCGGGACGACGGGCGGAACCGCCGAGAAAACGGCCGGAACTACCGGGACGACGGGTGACGCTGCCGAGGAGACGGGCGGGACCAACGCCGAGACGACGGGCGAAACTCGCGCCGAGCCGATGGGCAGGACTCGCGGGGAGACGACGCGCAAGACTCCCGGCTGGACCACGGGCAAAACTCACGGCTAGACCACGGGCGGAGCTGCTGTCTACGCGTCCAGCGGCTGGCGCGTCCAGCCACGCCACCCCGCCCGTGCCCGGCGTTCCCAGCCCCACCGCTCCACCCGCGCCCGGCGTTCCCAGCCCCACCGCTCCACCCGCACCCGGCGGCCCCGGCCGCGGAGCGCGACCGCGCCCCTCGGCCACCCGTTGCAGCACGACCGTCGGGACCACCGACACGACTACCAGCGCCAGCGCGTACCACGCGGCCTGGGTGTAGTTGATGACCTCCGCGTGCTTCCACAGCTCCAGTGCCAGGGTGTTCCGGCCCGGCGGCTGCAGGATGAGTGTCGCGGGCAATTCCTTTGCGCAGCTGACGAATACCAGAGCCGCACCGGCCAGGATGCCCGGCGCGGCCAATGGCACCGTCACCCGGGCCAGGGCGACAAATCCGGAATTCCCTAGTGAGCGAGCCACTTCCTCGAACTGGCGCGGCGAGGACGCGACCGATGCCCGGACTGCGCTGATGGCGATCGGCAGGAACAAGGCGATATAGGCCAGCACGATCATCTGCCCGCGCCCGTACCAGGCCGTCGCCGCATTGATCCCGAAATACACCAACGCCAACCCAACCGAGATGGCGGGCAACGCATATCCGGCGTACGCGGCCAGTTCCACGCCGCGAGCGAACAGGCCCCCGGAGCGCGCGGCGAGAATGCCGACCGGCAGCGCCAGCAGTATGGTCAGCACCGCGCCCCAGCTCGCGAACGACAGGGTGTTGCCCAGCGCCGCAACGAGTTCGCCGATATCCAGGCTTCCGGTGGTGCGACCGGTGAGCCACGGCAGCAGACCGCCGAGCGGCATGACCACCGACGCCGCCACCAGAATCACGCACGCCAGCAACGCCACCGGCCGCGCGAGACCCAGCCGCAGTGGCGCGGCGGGGCGCGCGACTCCCCCGCCCACCCGGGTCGCGCCCCGGCCGCGCGCCCCCGCTTCGGCCACCGCGAACAGCAGCGCCAGCACGACCAGCGCCAAGCTGATCACCCCGGCGGCGGTGCGATCGAAACTGGCGTTGTACGCGTAATGGATTCCCTTGGTGAAGGTTTCGTAGCGCATCATCGCCACCGCGCCGTAATCGTGCAGCACATACAACGCCACCAACAGCCCGCCCGCCAGCAACGCCAACCGAATCTGCGGCAGCGTCACGGAGAAGAACGCGCGCACCGGCCCCGCGCCGAGCGACCGCGCGACCTCCTCCGGCGCGGCATCGGCGCCCCGCAGCGCGGCATACACGGGCAACAGCACCAGCGGCGCATTACTGGTCGCCAGCACCAGCCACGACCCGGTGAACCCCGCCAGCCCCGGGAAATGCGTGAGCCACGAGAATGCCGACACATAGGAGGGAATCGCCAGCGGCATCACCAATAAGGGCAACAGCATCCGCCGACACGGCAGATCCGTCCGAGCCAGCAGGTACGCCGCCCCGGTGCCGAGCACCATGGCGCTCACCGTCACGACGGCCAGCAGACTCAGCGTGTTCTGCGCCAACTCCCCGGTGCGAGCCGACCAGGTGTACCGCCACACCAGCGCCCACCCGCGATCCGTGGCCCGCAACACCGTGTACACCAACGGCAGCAGAGCAATGGCGACCGCCGGCAGCACGGCGAGCGACAGCACCGCTCGCCGCACCAGATCCGGGGATACCTTCACCGCCATGCCGAGGCCCGATCACCAACGCCGCGCGGCGAGTTCACCACGGCACCAAGCGAACCCGCCGCCCCAGGGGGCGGTGTCGCTGCGGCGCGAGGAGGGGTCACTTGAGTAGACCGACATCCCGGAGCATGGCCTCGGTTTCGGAGACCGAGGAGAGCTGGTTCAGGTCGATGGCGGGCGGGCTCAGTTCGGTCAGGGTGGGGAGATTGTGCTTGGAGGTGATGTTCGCGATCACGGGGTATTCGCCGGTCTCGTCGGCGAAGTACTGCTGGGCGCGGGCGCTGAGCAGGAATTCGACGAGTTTGGCGGCGGCTTCCTTGTTGTCGGAGCAGGTGAGGACGCCGGCGGCGGCGATATTGACGAGCGCGCCCGGTTCTTCGGAGCCCTTGAAGTAGTGGATCTTGGCGGTCACGTTATCGGCTCCCTGGGCGGCGGCCTTCATGAACCAGTAGTAGTGGTTGATCAGGCCGAGGGTGAGCCGGCCCTGGTCGACCGCATCCAAAACGGCGCTGTTCTTGTCGAATTCGACGGGCTCGACGGCCTTGAACTTCTGCAGCCAGGCGCGGGCGCCGTCCTCGCCGCGGAGCACGCGCAGGGCGGTGACGAAGCTCTTCCACGAGGCGTTGGTGGGCGCGTATCCGATCTTGCCCCGCCACTTCTCGTCCACCAGACCGTCGATGCCGCCGGGCAGGTCGGCGGCGGGGATCTGGCGGGGATCGTAGGCCAGCACCCGGGAACGCAGGGTGATGGCGACCCATCGCTTGCCCGGATCGGCGTATTGGGCGGGCACCGCCCCCAGGACCTGCGCCGGGAGTTCGCTCAGATAGCCGTTCGCGGCCAGGGCGCCCAGTTCGCCCGCATCCTGGCCGAACCAGACGTCGGCGGGGCTCTTCCCGCCCTCTTCGAGGACCTTGACCGGCTTCTGGTCGTAGAGCGCCTCGATCTTCACGCCGGCGCCCAGAACGTCGGGACCGATCGAGTTCAGCAGGGGCGCGACCAGTTTCTCCGTGCGGCCCGAATACACGGTGACCGTATTGGGATCGCCGGAGTTGTCGCAGTTCGCGGCGACCTCGTCGGCGCGGTCCGTACCGCCGTCGTTGCCGGAGCAGGCCGTGAGGGCGAAGGCCGCGACCGCCGCCAGGGCCGCCATCCGCAGGGTGGTGTTTCTCATGAGCATTCCTTCAGGCGCGATGCCCTTCACGGCGTGAAAAGCTAGGCTAACCTATATTAGCCTTGACTAATTCACAATCGTTTCGTAATTCACGACCGGGTACGAGCGACTCGTTTGCGCCACCCCGGAAATGCCCGAGACCGGCGCAGCGCGGGCGCCGCTTGGCTACAGTCACCGCGAAAGTGACTGATAGACAGGTTCATTCATGAAATTGCGGATCAAATGGCCGACGGTGGCGGCAGCGGGGGCATTATTGGCGGCCTCGTTCCTGGTGACGGACGCCCCGGCGGCGGCCCAACCTGCCGCGACCTGCTCGACCACCTCCACCGGCAAGACGATCGAGGAGGACATCGGCGGGCGGCCGTACCTGCTGTTCGTACCGCCGGGGCTGTCCGGACCCGCACCGCTGATCGTGGCTTTACATGGCGGACAGAGCAATCCGGCGAAATTCGAGGGCGAGAGCGGGTGGACCGGCTTCGCCAGTGCCAACAAGGTCATCGTGGCCTATCCGCGCGGCAGCAAGAACGAGGGCACCGACAAGTGGGCATGGGAGTTCGCCCGCAATGTCGGGCCGGATGTACCCTTCCTGCGCAATGTCGTCGGCGAAATCACCGGAAAATATTGCGTCGCTTCCGAACGAATCCATTTCGTCGGCCACTCCAACGGCGGGCAGATGACCTCGCGAATGGCTTGTGACGCATCGGATCTGATCGCCTCGGCGGCCGTCTGGGCGGGCGCGAAGGGCGCGTGGGACACCAGCGCGAACGAATGCCCCACCAACCGCCCGATCGCCTTCGGGGTGATGCTCAACGACAATGATCCGGTCATCTGGCAGTGGGTCGCCGAACAGCATCGCGATCACTGGCGGGAGATGAACGACTGCGGCGCCGAGCACAGCGAATCCGGGCCCGGAGTACTGCGCGGGCAGCGCTTCGACTGCGCGGCCGGAACCCAGGTCGTCTACCGGCTCTACGACGGACCCGAGGATGTGACCAAGGCGCACGATTGGCCCGCCGGTGACCGCGGCGCCGATGTGCGGAATCGGATGTGGGCGCTGTTCAACAGCAACCCGCTTCCCTAGTTCGGCGGCCGGCGCGAGCTCAGTGGTTGGCGCGCTGCTTCTCGAAGGCGAGCAGCAGATCGGCGGCGACGCTCACGGCAATGACGGCCGGTTCCTTGCCCGCGATATCCGGCAGGCCGATCGGCGTCTTGATGCGAGTGAGATCCTGCTCCGAATGTCCGCCCTCGGTGGTGAGGCGCTTGCGGAAGCGAGCCCACTTGGCGGAGGACCCGATCAGGCCGATGGAAGCCAGATGATCACTGCGGAGGGCGGCGTCGCAGAGGGCGGCGTCCTCCGCGTGATCATGGGTCATGATCAGAATGTGAGTGCCCCGAGGCAGCTGCTCGAGCACCTCCTCCGGCAGCAGCGGCGTGTGGTGCACATGCACCTGCGCCACCGAATCCGACAGCGCCGCCAGGCGTTCCGCCTCCAGCATCTCGCCCCGGGAATCGATCAGGTGCAGATCCAGATCGTGGCGCGCGAGAATGCGCGCCAATTCCATTCCGACATGGCCCATTCCGAAGATCGCCACGGCGGGCACCACCGGCAGCGGCTCCAGCAGCACGGTGACCTCACCGCCACAGCACTGCACGCCGTGGCGGTTGGTCACCTTGTCGTTCAAGGCGAATTCCATCAGCTCGGGCTCCGCATCGGCCTTGCCGAGCAGCTCCCGCGCGCGGTCGATGGCGACGGCCTCGACGTTGCCGCCGCCGATCGATCCCCACGATTCCGTCCGGCCCACAACCAGTTTCGCGCCGGCCGGACGAGGTGCGTGACCGCGCACGGTCGCGACGGTGACGAGCACGCCGGTTTCCCGGCGGGCCCGCAACCGCGCGACCGCGGCCACCCACGTCATGTCAGACACCGACTCGACCCGGTTCGGGGGCGGATTCGGCCCGGCTGCGCACCGAATCGATCGCCCAGAAGACCGCCTCGGGCGTGGCGGGCGCGCCGAGCTCGACGCTCACCCCGGCCGGACCGAACGCACCGGCCGCCTGGCGCAGCGCCTCGCGCACCGAGAACGCCAGCATGAGCGGCGGTTCGCCGACCGCCTTGGAGCCGAACACCGCGCCCTCTTCGGTGGCGTTCTCCAGCAGCGTCACATTGAAGACCTCGGGCATCTCCGAGAAGCTGGGCAGCTTGTAGGTGCTGGCCGCCTGGGTCAGCAGCCGCCCGCGACCGGGACCGTCGCTGACGTCCCAGCGCATGTCCTCCAGGGTCATCCAGCCCGCGCCCTGCACGAAACCGCCTTCGACCTGGCCGATATCGATGAGCGGGGACAGGCTGTCACCCACGTCGTGCACGATGTCGACCCGGCGGATGCGGTACGCGCCGGTGAAACCGTCCACCTCGACCTCGGTGGCGGCGCTGCCGTAGGCGAAGTACTTGAACGGCGAACCGTGCATGGTCTTCGCATCCCAGTGCAGACCCTCGGTGCGGTAGAAACCCGACGCCGACAACTGCACGCGCTGCATGTAGGCGGTGCGGCAGAGGTCGTTCCACTCCAGCTGCTTCTCACCCGGGCCGAGCGGGCGCGCAATGCCGTCGGCAATGCGCACATCCGACGGGTTGACGCCGAATTGCGTTGCGGCGACCTGCAACAGGCGCTCCCGCAGCTGTTCGCAGGCGTTCTTCACCGCCGCGCCATTGAGATCCGCGCCGGAGCTGGCCGCGGTGGCGGAAGTGTTGGGCACCTTGTCGGTTCGCGTCGGAGCCAGCCGCACCTTGTGCAGCGGGACGCCGAGGGTGGTCGCCGCCACCTGCAGCATCTTGGTGTGCAGGCCCTGCCCCATCTCGGTGCCGCCGTGGTTGATGAGCACCGAGCCGTCCTTGTAGATGAGGACGAGCGCGCCGGCCTGGTTGAAGGCGGTCAGATTGAACGAGATGCCGAACTTGATGCCGGTGATGGCCAGCCCGCGCTTGGTGTGCTCGTGGGTGGCGTTGAACAGCTCGATCTCCCGCTTGCGGGCCTCGATATTGCCGTTCTCGATGACCTGCTCCCAGGTGGCCTCGATGCGCTCCGGATGCCGCACCGGCTGGCCGTACGGGGTGGTCTGGCCCTGGCCGGGACGGTAGAAGTTGCGGCGGCGCAACTCCATCGGATCCAAGCCCAGCAGCGGCGCGCAGCGACCGAGGATGTCCTCCATGACGAGCATGCCCTGCGGGCCGCCGAACCCGCGGAAGGCGGTATTGGAGGTCTTGTTGGTCTTGGCGATCCGGCCCTGGAAGCGGGCATTGGGCACCCAGTAGGTGTTGTCCAGGTGGCACAGCGCGCGAGCCAGCACCGGCTCCGACAGATCCAGGCTCCAGCCGCCGTCGGCGGTCAGCGTGGTGTCGAGCGCGACCAGATGGCCGTCGGCGTCGAAGCCGGCCTTCCAGGTGGCGTGGAAGCCGTGCCGCTTGCCCGACATGGTCAGATCCTGAGTGCGGTTGAGCCGCAAGCGAACCGGGCGACCGGTGAGCGTCGCGCCGAGCGCCGCGATGGCCGCGAAACCGTGCGGCTGCATCTCCTTGCCGCCGAAGCCGCCGCCCATGCGCAGGCACTGCACGGTGACCTCGGAATTGGTCAGCCCCAGCACGTGGGCGACTATCTCCTGCGTCTCCGACGGGTGCTGGGTGCTGGACTGGACGAAGATCTGCCCGTTCTCGTCGACCAGGGCCAGCGCGGCATGGGTTTCCAGGTAGAAGTGCTCCTGATCGGAGAACTGGAACTCGCCGGTGAAGATGTGCTCCGCCTCGGCGAAACCGGTCTCGGTATCACCGCGCTGCACCAGCGGCTGCGCGCCCTGGAAGGCATCGGCCGCAATGGCATCCGCGATGGTGATGAGCGACGGCAGCGGCTCGGTGTCGACCTCCACGGCGGCCGCGCCCAGGCGCGCCGCCTCCAGGGTCTCGCCGAGCACCCAGCACACCGCGTGACCGTGGAAGCAGACCTCCTCGGTCGGGAACAGCGGCTCGTCGTGCTTCACCCCGGCGTCGTTGACGCCCGGCACATCCGCAGCGGTGAGCACGCGGACCACGCCGGGCACCGCCAGCGCGGGCTCGGTGCGAATCGCCTTGATGCGCGCATGCGTCTCGAAGACCTGCACCGGGTAGGCGTGCAGGATGTCCTTGGTGCGGTACACCAGATCATCGGTGTAGAGGGCGGCGCCGGTGACGTGCAGCGAGGCGGCCTCGTGCGGCATCGCGACACCCACCACGGGGTTCTCCGGTCGCTGTGACAGGTGGCTCATGACAGCACCTTCCCGGCGGTGGTATCCGCATACAGTTTCAACAGGCTCTGGCCGAGCATCGCGGTGCGATACCGGGCGCTGGCGCGGTGATCGTTCATCGGGGTGCCCGCGGCCTGCAGGATCTGCGCGGCCTGCCGGACGGTGTCCTCCGACCAGGACTGACCCACCAGCGCGGCCTCGGTGTCGAGGGCGCGAATCGGGGTGGCGGCCACACCGCCGAGGCCGATGCGCGCCGAACGCACCACGCCGTCCTCGATATCGAGCGCGAAAGCGACCGCGACACTGGAGATATCGTCGAAGCGGCGCTTGGCGATCTTGTGGAAGGCGGTGACCGGGGCCAGCGGCGTCGGGATGCGGACGGCCTTGATCAGCTCGTCCGGGCGGCGCACCGACTGGCGGTAGCCGGTGAAGTAGTCGGCCAACGGCACTTCGCGTTCGCCGTCGGCGTCGGCCAGCACGACCGACGCGTCCAGGGCCAGCAGGACCGGCGGGCTGTCACCGATCGGGGAACCGGTACCGAGATTGCCGCCCAGGGTCGCGCTGTTGCGGATCAGGCGGGAGGCGAACTGCGGGAACAGCTGGGCCAGCAGCGGCACGCTGCCGTCCAGGCGACGCTCGATCTCGGTGAGGGTGAGGGCCGCGCCGATCTCGATGCGATCGGATTCCACACGCAGACCGCGCAATTCGGGGAGGCGGTCGATGGCGATGGCGTAATCCGCCCGGCGGGAACGGATATTCACCTCCACGCCCCAGTCGGTGCTGCCGGCGACGACCACGGCTTCCGGGTGCTCGCGGCGCAGGCGCAGGGCCTCGTCCAAGGTGGCGGGGCGGACGAAGGTGCGGCCGTCCTGGGTGAGCACGGTGGGGACCGGCTCGGCCGGGGCCTCGGCGCGGCGCTGGGCCAGCGGATCGTCGGCCTCCGGCGCGCCGACCGCGTAGGCGGCGTCGCGAATGGGGCGGTAGCCGGTGCAGCGGCACAGATTGCCGCTGAGCGCGTGCAGGTCGAAACCGTTCGGGCCGTGCTCGGCGTCGTCGCCGTGGCCGCCGCAGGGCGTGGCGTGGCCGTTGGCGCCGCCGTTGCTGCCGGCGCTGCCATTGCCCTCGGGGCTGCCGTGACCGTTGGCGCTGCCATTGGCGCTGACGCTGCCGTTGGTCTGTGCGCTGCCGTTGGTCTGTGCGCTGCCGTTGGTCCGGTCGCTGCCGTTGGCGGAGGCGCTGCCGTTCGCACCGCCGCAGAGCGACGCCGCGGGCGTGCGATCGGGGCGGTAGTACTCGGCCGCCATGCTGCAGATGAAGCCCGGAGTGCAGTAACCGCACTGGGATCCGCCGCGCACCGCCATCTCGCGCTGCACCGGGTGCATCTCAGCGGGCGTGCCGAGACCCTCGGACGTGATGATCTCCTGGCCGTCGAGTGCGGCCGCCGGAATCAGGCAGGCATTGACCGCCACCCACTCGGTGGGCTCCACGACGCCGGGACGCGCCACCAGGATCGAACAGGCGCCGCATTCGCCTTCGGCGCAGCCTTCCTTGGCTCCGGTCAGACCGCGCTCGCGCAGGAAGTCCAGGATCGAGGTGTGCGGGGCGGCCGAAATCGGCGTTACCGTGCCGTTGATTTTGATCTGTGGCGTAGTCACGACACGCCCCCATTTCCGAATCCGGGCATGTTTATATCTCGAATTTTCATTCTAGGCCGCTTTCTACTTCGAGCACGCAAACCCACAGGCCGGGGAAGCGAATCAGGACATCAAAGAAAACGGATGTCAGAAGCCGTGGGCGACGCGACCCGGAACCCACACCGTGCGGTGGGCGAGGCGACGGAGATCGGAGCGAGTGAACATCCGGGTCGCCTCCTTCCAGGTCCTATGCGCCGGGTGTGCTGCCGAAAGTACGCGAGTCGGCGCTCGTGGGTCAAATCACATCGAGGGCTTCCCGAGGGATTCGTAGGTTCCTACGAAACGCCGTGGTCAGCCCATAGATTCGGCTGGATTTTCATCTACCGCGGCAATGCCTTCGAATTGATTCGGAAATACGAAAAGCCGCCGCCCGCCAATGCTCTGCGGCGGCGCACGAAGTGCGGTATGAATGACCTGCTGTCGGCGGGTTCCGGGGAGGATCGGTAGTGCTACGGGTGGGCGAGGTATTCGCGGGCTACCGCGTGATCCGCAAGCTCGGCTCCGGCGGCATGGGCTCGGTCTACCTGGTCAAACACCCGCGCCTACCCCGCTACGACGCCCTGAAGGTACTGAATCAGGGTCCCAGCGCCGACCGCGAGTTCCGGGCCCGATTCCTGCGCGAGGCCGAATTGGCCGGGCGGTTGAGCCATCCCAATGTGGTGGCGATCCACGACCGCGGGATCTTCGAAGGCGCGCTGTGGATAGCCATGCAGTATGTGGAGGGTTGCGATGCCGCCGACCTGGCGGGGTCGGGGCCGGGTGCGCTACCGGTCGAACGCGCGCTGCACGTGATTGCCGAGGCCGCCCGCGGCTTGGACGCCGCCCATGCGGCGGGCCTGCTGCACCGCGATGTCAAACCCGCCAATATCCTGGTCTCGCCCAAACCCGGCGCACCCGACCGCGTCCTGGTCACCGACTTCGGAATCGCCCGGGCGACAGCCGAATCCACGGCGCTGACCGCCGACGGCGAGGTGCTGGCGACCGTCGCCTATGCCGCGCCCGAGCAGATCAGCGGCGAGCCGCTGGATCACCGCGCCGATGTGTACGCCCTCGGCGGCACCCTCTATCACCTGCTCACCGGATCCAAACCGTTCCCGCGGCCCACCCCCGCCGCGATCATGTTCGCGCACTTGACCGATCCGCCGCCCCGTCCCTCGCTGATCGTTCCGGGATTGCCCGCGCAGCTGGACGGCGTCATCGCGCGGGCCATGGCCAAGAACCCCGCCGAGCGCTACCCCAGCTGCGGCGCCCTGGCCGCGGCCGCCGGTGCGGCGCTGCGCGGGCAGGAGCAACCCGCCGAACCGGTCCCGCCACCCCGGCGGCGACTCGGAATCGTCATAGCCACAGCCGTTCTCGTGGTCGTGCTCGCCCTGGCCGCCGGAATCGGGATCTGGGCCACCGGATCCCGGGACGACTCCCCCGCGGTTGCCGCCGGCACCAGCACAACCGCCGCCCCCACCACCACCGGGATCCGCGACTTCTCGGCCCAGTGGGGTCAGGTCGGCTATATCGTCTCGGCCTTCCCCGATCTGCTGCCGCACACCACCCTCGGCACCGGCTATCGCGGGTTGCGATGCACGAGAAGCCAAGTCAATGCGACCGTGATGCCGTCGGCCGTCTCCCCCGACTTCGATGCGATGAACTGCACCGGCGACGGCAATCCGCTGTCCAGCCTCACCCTGGCCTGCAACTCCTCCCATCTCCCGTTCCCGGCGCAGGCGCTGCCCGACGTCACGAAAACCGGTGAACAGCAATGGACTCGGAGTTCGGGCAGCGGCCGGGCGTTCTGGGGCGACGGGCAGGACGCCGACGGCCGCGCCACCGGCGTGCTGCAGATCAGCTTCGACCATCCGGCCCAATCGTTCTGCCTGCTCACGGCATTCAGCCGCAACGGGTCGGGACAGACGCTCTACGAAAGGTGGTGGCCGGGTGCGCCGGTCTGACCGAAAAGCATGTGCGACAGCGATGGCAGCCATCGCGCTCGCGGTCGTCCCGCTCACGGGCTGCACCGGGGAGCCGGGATCCGGCGTCCCGGCATCGAATACACCGGCGACGTCGACCACGCCGGCGCCGGATCTGAGCCACCTGGACGTGGGCCCGTTCGGCGGCGACCCGCTGACCGAGCCCGCGAACACCGACGAGTCGTACGGGCGGATCATCGAGGCGGCACGGCTGGGCGAGGCCGTCGTCAATCCGTACGACATCGGCAAGCCCTACGCCTTCGGCCATCCCTCGCTGCTGCCGACGCCGCAGGACACCACCGGAATCCTGGCCGGCGCCATCAGCCCGGTGCTGACGAACCGCGGCATGATCACCGGATACAGCGTCGGCGGCGCGGATACCGTGGACCCGAGCAACTTCCAGCCGATCATCGGCACATCGAAATCGCTGCGCATCACGGTGCTGCGGATGCCCGACGAGGCCGCGGCCCGCGCCGCCGCCCAGGAGATCGACACCGCGGATGCCGCCGTGAGCGCCGACAATGTCACCGTGGCGCTGTCCGGATACGCGGAGGCGCGGGCGCATTGGCGGCCGCAGGTGCCGACCCTCGCGGCCACCGTCGCACGCGGGCCCTATGTCGTCACCCTCTTCATCACCGATGCGGCCACCGACCTTGCCGCGATGACCGCCGTCGCCACGGCCACCTTCGATGCCCAGCTATCGCGGCTGGGCGCGTTCACCGCGACGCCGGCGGGCAAACTGGCGACGCTGGCCTTCGATACCGACGGCATGCTGCGGCGCATGCTGCCCGCGCAGACCGGGAAGTGGCCGTACCCCGCCATCACCAATCTCGATCGCGGCACCACAGCCGGATACGGCGGACTGCACGCCGCGACCGGCGTGGTCTACGGGCCCGGCGGCGCGGACCAGTGGACCCGGGACGTCAACAACACCTCGCCCGATCGGCCCGTCGTCGACCGGATGGGCGTGGTCGACGATCGCTGGCTGCTGCGCTTGCAGGATCCGGCTCGGGCGCGACAGTACTTCGATGCGCGCGCGGCGGAGTTCGGCACGACCGATGAGAAGATCGCCGGGCCGGCCGGGGTCGACGACGCGGCCTGCTTCCGCAGCCGGGATCCGCGGTTCGAGTTCTATTACTGCCAGGTCATGGACGGCAGGTATGTCGCGAATGTCACTGCGACCGACCGGCAGTCGGCGCTGCAGATGGCGGCGGCGCAGTACGCGCTGCTGGTCAAGGGCCGCTGAAGCGGGAATGCGGACATTAGGGCCCGGATCGGTCGTCGCCGGGTATCGGATCGAGCGGCTGCTGGGGACCGGCGGCGCGGGCGCGGTCTATCTGGCGCGGCATCCGCGGCTGCCGCGCAAGGTCGCGCTCAAGGTGCTGTTCGCCGAACATCACACCGATGACGGGCCCGGATTCCATCGCGAAGCGCAGGTCGCGGCGCGCCTCGACCATCCGAATATCGTCGCGATCCATGACCGGGGTGTCGACGACGACATGTGGTGGATCGCCATGCAATTCGTCGCCGGATACAACGCGGCGGAACTGCTCGGTGGTCCCGGGCCGGTGCCGCTCGAGCGGGTGATCGACATTATCGCCGGGGCCGCGGCCGGATTGGACGAGGCGCATCGCGCCGGGCTGCTGCATCGGGATGTGAAGCCGGCCAATATTCTCCTCGAACCAGCCGCCGTCGGGCCGGATCGGGTGCTGGTCACGGACTTCGGAATCGCCGGCGCGGCAGACGATTCGACGAGCGCGCGGCGATCGCCGTTCTCGCTGGCCTATGCCGCGCCGGAGCAGATACGCGGGGACGCGCTCGATCGGCGCGTGGACGTCTACGCCCTGGGCTGCACCCTCTACCACCTGCTCACCGGCGCGGTGCCGTTCCCGCGCGACTCCACCGTCGCCGTCATGCACGCGCATATGACCGTGCCGCCGCCTCGGCCCAGCGCCGCCCGGCAAGGGATATCGGCGGCCTTGGACGCTGTGGTCGCCCGGGCCATGGCCAAGGATCCGGCGGCTCGCTACGACAGCTGCGGTGAGCTGGCGGAGGCCGCTCGCACCGCGCTGCACGCGCCACCGGTCACCCGGGGCAATCGCATTGCCCTCGCGCTCGCGGGCGGGGCGACGGTCGCGGTGATCGCGGTGGTGATCGCGGCGACCATGCGGGATTCGGGGCCGGGGGCCGCGAACGCGCCGACTCCCAGCCCGTCCGCTCCCCCGCCGACCTCGGCTCCCGCCCCAACCTCGGCCGCGACCACATCCGATTGGGGCGCGTTCGGTTTCATCGTCGACACCTTCCCCGCCCTGCTCCCCGCCACTCCCGCGACGAGCGGGTTCGGCGGCCTGCGATGCAGTCCCACCGACAGCGCGGGGCGCGTCGTCTCCACCGATTCCGCCGGCGCCGAGGCCGTGCTGCAGTGCTCGGGCGACAGCAATCCGGTTACGGCGCTGCGCGTGACGTGCAATGCCGACCGTTCCGCCTTCCAGCCCCCGGAGCCCACCACCGCGAACGAGGGACAGGAGACCTGGGTCCGCGCATCCGGCTCCGGCCGCTCGATCTGGGGACCCGCGCCGACGGGAAGCGCGGGCCGGATGACGATCAGCTTCGATGCGCCCAGGAATCACTGCGTCGTGCAGCTGTTCGGTGGGTCGTCCGGTCAGGATCTACACGATCGGTGGTGGCCCACCGCGCCGCTGTAGTGCCGGGCACGGGCGGTCAGACCACCACCAATCCCGCGACGATGAAGGTGACGATCACCAGCAGGGCGAACCAGCTGATGAGCTGCCAGTGCTGGACGGCGGAGCGCTGACTGGCGACTGTGAGGCGCAAGGTGGCGTCCACGCGGTCGTGGTCGGCCAGGCGGCGGCGGACCTGGGCCAGATCATCGGCCTGGTCCTGGGCGGCCTGCTCGGCCCGTTCCAGGCGATGGGTCATGCGGAGCAGCTGCTTGGACTTGTCGCGGGTGATCTTGCGAGCCAGGGCCAGGGCGGTGCGCTGGTTCATCAATTCCTGGCGCTGCCGTGCGATGACGGCCGCCTGCGTGCGGGTGTGCCGTTCCCAGTCGGTCACCTTCGCCCAACCTCCCGTGTGTTCATCGCGGAAGCCGTACGCGAACTCTTCCGCCACCCAACCCGAAATGAAATCGCGCAATTCGCAGGCGGCATGGCTGGGTGTCACCACACCTCCCGGTCCGGTGGTCAGCACGCCGCCGACCGCCCGGTACTCGCAGCCCTCGGCCGCGAAATCGTCAATGCCCAGCGCGGGCAATTGCGAGGTCCAGAAACCAGGAGGGCAAATCCATAGCACTTCGCTACAACCACTGGTCCGCAACATGCTCGTGAGCGCCCGGGCTCGCGTCAACTCCGGTGGTGCGCTGGACACCTGAATGGCGACCATCCGATCACCCTTGCGCCACAGCACATCCGGAATATGAGCACCGAAGGCCACATCGACCTGCGCCTCCTCGGCCCCCGCCGCAAGCAGCCGGCCCCGCAGCCAGTACTTCAGCCGCTGGGCATCCCACCGGCAATCGACGCATCCGGGTTCGATACAGCGCTCCCCCGGCGCATGACCGCGCGAATCCGCAACGGTCGTCTTCCGATTCGGTCGCGGGCCGGCGAGCGCCACCGGCCGCCGATGCGGAACTTCCACTCGCCTCGTGCTCACACGATCACATCCCCAGCCACTTCCACCACATGGACCGCCCCCGCTGTTCCGGGAACCACCAGCCCACGCCGTACTTCCAGAGTGCCCGAGCAAACAGTGCCCTTCACAGCGAAGCGGCAAGATTCGTTACCCGATCGCGAGCGGTACGTAATGAACGGCGATGCCGATCGTGATGCGCGCAAAGCACATACCATGCAGTTGAATCCGTTCACACGCTTGACAGTTCGGTGGACACAGCGCGTACATCATCGGCAAGATCACCCGATCGCGGGCACGGATCCGCGGGATCTGACCGCTATCTGAACAAAGTCCGGGACAGAAACGGCGCGTCGCGGCGCGACCCGGCCGCACCCTGAGCGGAGGCGGAGCGATCGGAGGACACTGAAGCCATGAGCTTCCAGAAGATTCCGGCTGGTACGCGCGGAAACAAGACCATGAAGTTGAATCCGTTCACGCGCTTGATGGTTCGGCTGATGCAGCGGGTCCATCGTTTGCAAGGGGACAAGTTCATGGGGATGGATCTGCTGTACCTGACCACCATCGGCGCAAGATCCGGACAGGAGCGGCGGGTCGCCCTCAGCCGATTCGCCGAAGGGGACGGGTGGCTGGTGCTGGCGTCGGCGGGCGGGGCGAAGGAACAGCCGGCCTGGTACCACAATCTCGCGGCGCATCCGGAGCAGATCTGGGCGGAGGTGGCGGGAAAGAAGATCCGGGTGACGGCCGAGCAGTTGGAGGGCGAAGCCTACGACGCGACGTGGAAGCGGATCACGACGGACCAGCCGCGGTACAACGGGTATCAGAGCAAGACCGACCGGCGGATACCGATCATCAAGCTGACACCCGCATAACCGAGTATCAGTCGCCCGCACGGCGGCTCAGCGGCGCACCGGGGGGCCGAATTCATCCTCGCGGCTGACCCGCGAGATCCCCAATGCGGATGCCAGCGGACCTTGCCGCCGCTACTCTTTCGAAATGTTCGACACGCAAGCCCCGAATGCGCTGCTCAGAAGGGCGCGCGTCGCGAACTCGGTGGCCTTCGCACTCCAAGGTTTCTTTCTCGCCGTCATCCTCACCGAACTGCCGCAGCAACGCGACAAATTCGGGCTGACCGACACGCTCATCGTCGTGTCCGTGGCCATGATCTCCCTGCTCGCGGGAGGCGGCAGCCTGCTCGCCGAACGCATGGCCCTGCGCTGGTCCAGCCGGGCGGCATTGCGAATCGGATTGGGGCTCATCGCCGTCACCGGAACCGCTGTCGCGCTGTCGCCGAATATCGTCGTCGTCTTCGTGACGCTCGGGTGCTACGGCGTGGCCGTCGGCATCGTGGACGCGGGCACCAATATGCAGGCCGTATTCATCCAGCACGGCTACGGGCGCTTCGTGCTGTCGTCGTTCTACGCGGCCTGGAGCGCCGGAGCCATTGCGGGCGCGCTGTTCGTGTCGATATTCGAAGCCGCGAAGGTTTCCCTGGAACTCTCCATCCTCACCGCGGCCATGATCGTCCTGGCCGCCGGGCTCGCCGCCGGACCACGACTCCTCGGCACCCAGCAGGCCGAAGCCGGGCCCGCCGAATCCGAACCCGCCGGATCCGTGCCGACCCGAATCTTCCTCGCCTTCGGCGCAGTCGTCGCCCTGGCCTTCGCCATCGACTTCGCCGTAGGCAACTGGTCCGCGCTCTACCTGACCGACGACCTGCTCGCCACCTCGTCGACAGCGGCCCTCGCCCTGGCGGCGTACCAAGGCGCATCCCTGCTCGGCCGACTCACCGGAGACCTCTGGGTCCGCCGATTCGGCCCGCGCACCGTCGTTCGCGCCGCAGCCCTCATCGGAACGCTCGGCCTCACGATCGTCGTAGCCGCCCCCGGCCCGGAAATCGCCATCCTCGGATTCCTCGTAGCCGGTCTCGGCCTCCCGGTCATCGTCCCCCTGTGTTTCAGCGAAGCCGGCCAACTGACCAGCGGCCGCGACCTGGACTCCCTGATCGCCCGCCTCAACCTCTTCAACTATGCAGGCACTTTGATCGGCGGCGTGGTCGTCGGCGGCATCGCGGCCGGACTAACCCTCCGAGCCGGATTCGCCGTCCCCCTTCTCTTCGCGGTCATCCTCATCGGTTTCGCCCGCGCCTTCCACCCCCGCGCCACCACCTTGCCCGCCCCCGCCGACCCCACCCCCGGCCATGCTTCACTGGACAAGTGAGCAGCCCCGTGATCATCGAACGAGCCACCCCCGCCGACGCCGAAACCCTCAGCGAAGTAGCCGCCATCACCTTCCCCCTGGCCTGCCCACCCGAAACCACCCCGGAAGACACCGCCGAATTCATCGCGAACGTCCTCTCCCCCCAACGCTTCACCGAATACCTCACCGACCCCACCCGCACCGTCCTCAAAGCCGTGGCCGAAGACAAACTCATCGGCTACGCCCTCCTCAACGCCTTCGCCCCCACCGACCCGGACGTCATCGCAGCCCTCGGCGCGGAACTCGACAACCTGATCGAGGTTTCCAAGGTCTACGTCCTCCCCGACCACCACGGCGGCGGCGTCTCCGCCCAACTCATGACCGCCGCCCTCGACGCCGCCCGCGCCGGGGGAGCCACCGGAGCATGGCTCGGCGTGAACCAGAAAAACGTTCGCGCCCAACGCTTCTACGCAAAGCAGGGCTTCACCGTCGCCGGCACCAAAACCTTCCTCGTCGGCGCCCAACTCCACAACGACTACGTCATGCTGCTGAAGTTCTGATCGGCGATCACCGCTCCGGACGGCTCGGCGGTGGCGTGAACCCAGCGGGCCACACGGTCATGTCGTTGTAGTAGATGTTCGTGAGGTTCGCTCCGTCGAGATCGGCGCGAGTCAGATTGGCACCTGCGAGACTCGCATCAGTCAGATCCGCACACCTGATCCGGTCACGGTCGTCACTTTCGCAGCCGATTCGCGCTCCGGTGAGGTTTGCCCCATCGAGCCACGCGGAGTGCAGGTTTGCGCCGTTCAAATCCGCATCCACCAGGCTCGCGCACGTTTGCGCTTTCACCTGCTGGATGCCATCGCCATCAGCGCCGTACTCACTGAGGCACGAGAGGCGGGCCTCCTGAAGGTTTGTGCAGACCGGCGACCTATCCAGAGGGAGACGGCAGCTGAGGCTCGCACGATCGAGATTTGCTCCGGCGAGGACGGCGCCGGTGAGGTTCGCACCGTACAGGATGGCACGCGAAAGGTTGGCTCCGGACAGGTACGCTCCTGTCAGATCAGCTTCTACCACAGATGCGTCCGACAAGTCGGCGCCAGTGAGGTTTGCGCTGAGCAGTACCGACCCGGTGAATGATGCGCCGGACCACTGAGCGTAATCGAGCTCCCCGTACGCCAGACAGGTGTTGGTCAGTTCGAGTCGAAAGGCATCCCGACTCGCATCCCGGCGTCCGATCACGATCAGAGCGGCACTGATATCACTCGGACCTCGCTTTGCTTCCGGCTGCCCGACTGCTGTTGTATTCCGCGAGATCTGATCGCATTCCGATCGTGGCGAGTTCGCCCTCACGAACTCGAGCAGCACGGTGAAGACGACAGAGTGATCGGCGGGAGAATCCCGGGCGAGCCGCTCGAACAAGTAGATGCCGGAGACGCGTGCATCGATATTGTCCTTGCTCAACAGATCGGCAGCCTTCTGGAAGCGATCGGTGACCGCGACATCCAGTGCGGCCCGCAGAGACTGACTGGTGAACCAGAGCGCACCGACCGCCGCAATGGTTGTGACAATCGCTGTGAGACTGGTCCATCCCTGCCAGACGGCGAACCGGTGGATGACATCCCGGGTACGTCGCCACCATGACCGCGACGGCGGTGGCGGATCGGCCGGGGGATCCTGCGGTGGCGGCGTCGGCCGCCGCAGCGAATACCCTCGACCAGCCACATGACGTCGTCGTCCCGGTGTCGGCCCGCCCCCCACGGCAGCTCCCCTTTCGCGAAAATGACTGCGAGCGTAGAGCGTAACTGCCCTGAGGGCGGGCACTGATCATCGGAGCCGAATCTGGCGGATTATGCCGCCGTGCGGTCGACTTGGGCGCCGGCGCGCAGTTCCATACGGCGGCCGGTGAATTGGGCTCGCATGCGGCGGTCGTGGGTTACCAGGACCACTGCGCCCGGGTATTCGGACAATGCCTGCTCCAGGTCTTCCACCAGGCCCGGGGACAGGTGGTTGGTGGGTTCGTCCAGGAGGAGCAGGTCGGCGGGGTCGGTTACCAGGCGGGCCAATTCGATGCGGCGGCGTTGGCCGTAGGAGAGTTCAGCTACGCGCAAGGTCAGCTCCGACGGGCGGAACAGGCCGAGGGCGAGTAGCTGGTCGGCGTACTCGTCCGGGTAGCCGATCCGGCCGGAGGCGAAGGCTTGCAGCACAGTCAGGTTCGACTGCCAGGGGGATTCCTCCTGTCGTAGGTGGCCGACTCGGCCGCGGATTGTTACCGAGCCCGCATCCGGGGTGAGTTCACCGGCCAGCAGGCGCAGCAAGGTGGTCTTGCCTGCGCCGTTGGGGCCGGTCACCAGCAGGCGGTCGGTTGCGCCGAGGCGCAAGCCGTCCAGCCGCAGGCGGCCGTCGACGACGATGCCGGTCAGCTCCGCCACCGGTGGCCTCGCAGCGGGTGCTTCCCTTGTCACCGGGGAGCCTCCCCTTGTCC
>NZ_JBHXVO010000005.1:376431-384697 GCF_042672265.1 Nocardia sp. NPDC127526
GGCGTTTTTTTGGGCGGGCTTCCCCGTGCCGTTGTCTTACGCCCCCAAACCCCACGCCGGAATGACGGGTGGTGCTGTCGTCCGCACACCTTTCGGCCGTATACCTTTCGTCCGCACACCTTTCGGCCGTATACCTTTCGTCCGCACACCTTTCGGCCGCATGCCTCGGTGCGGACAGCTCTGCCGTGAATCGCAGCGGGCTCGGGGGTGGGGCCACTGGGTTTTCCGTGAGGCGGTCGACTCGTTCCTTGGCTTGGCGGATGCGGGACATGGCGCCGTGGGCGCGGCCGCGGGCGCGGAAGGCTCCGAAGCCGAAGACGGCCTTTTCCATCTTGCGGGGGATTGCTTCCAGGCGAACCACATTCGATTCGGCCAGGCGCTTGTTGCGGGTCAGGTCGGCTTTCCACTCCTCGTATTCCAGTTGCTGTCTGCGGCGTTCCGCGGCTTTGGCGGTCAGGTAGCCCGCGTAACCGTTGCCGTAGCGGGTGATTCGGCCCGCTTCCACTTTGAGCACGGTTGAGGTGATGCGTTCCAGGAATACTCGGTCGTGGGTGACCGCTACGACGGTGCCGCGGTGGGTGCGCAGGTGTTGTTCGAGCCATTCGACGGCGCTGTCGTCCAGGTCGTTGGTGGGCTCGTCCAGCAAGAGCAGTTCCGGGGCGGCGGCGAGGGTGGCGGCCAGGGCCAGGCGGCGGCGTTCGCCGCCGGAGAGGGTGCCGAGCGGGCGGGTGCGGTCGAGGCCGGGCAGGCCCAGGCCGTGCAGGGCGGTTTCCACGCGCTGGTCTGCGAGGTAGCCGCCGCGTGCTTCGAATCGAGTGGCCAGGTCGGCGTATTCGTCGAGGCGATCTCCCAGCGGTCCGGGGGCGGCGAGGGCCTGTTCGGCCGCGCGCATGCGGGCTTCCAGGTCTCGGAGGTCCGCGAGTGCGAGGTCGATGGCGTCGGCGACAGTGGCGGTGGGCGGCAGGTCCAGGGTTTGGGCGAGATAGCCCATGCCGCCGGGTGATCGGACGGTGAGTTCACCGTTGTCGGGGAGCTCGTGGCCCGAAATCAGGCGCAGCAGAGTGGATTTGCCGGAGCCGTTGTCGCCGACGATGCCGACCTTCTCACCCGGGCGGATGGAGAGGCTGACGGTGTCGAGGATGACGCGGTCGTCGTAGCGCTTGGTGATGTGGGAGAGGGCGAGTTGGGCAGTAGCGGTAAGCAAGGGGGTCTCCTGTTCTCGGCGTGCGCCGGATCGCTGGGGAACCCACACGAGGGCATGCGAAATCCCGGGTCGGGGTGCAGGCCGAAGAGGTACGCCGGAGGCGAATACGTGTGGGGTGGATCTCGCGGCGGAGCGAAGCTCAACGCGGCGAGGCGATTACAGGAAGAAAATCAAAGTTCCCATGAGGTCTACGAAGCTATCCAGGACGCAGCGGTTCGTCAACCCCGAATCCATTGCGAGCCGGCTCACACACCGAATACTGTTGCCCGATCGCTCACCGGGGGATGCACATGATCGAGCAGCGGCCCGCCGTCCTGCCACCAGATGTGATCGAGACGTTCTTGATCGACTGCGGCGCGGAAGTGCATGTGGTCGGGTGGCAGCGCGGCGAGCTGCGAGCGTTCGCCCACGATCCGGCCGAGGTCGAGCGGGAACAGGCCATGGCCGCCCTGGGCTCGCTGTCGATGGGGTGCTACTCGCTGTTCCGGGGCGAGGGGTATCGGCTGTCGCTGAATCGCCTGCTGCGCTCGTCGATCGAGCACGAAACCCTCGACGTGGTCGCCGAACTGGTGCGGGCGGGCGCCGACCCGCACTCCGTGTCGAAGTCCGGCAAGACCGCGTTGTCCACGGCCATCACGGCCGGCCTCCCCGATCTCGTGCGCGACCTGCTCACCGCCGGAGTCGACGTCCAGCGGCATCTGATAGCCGGGGAAACCCCGCTGCAATTCGCCGTGCGCCTGGGCCGCGCGGAGATCGTCCGGCTCCTGCTCGACGCCGGGGCCGACCCGCACGCGCACGGCGCGGATCCGACCTGGCCGACACCGCTGGATCTGGTCCTCGAAGGCCGATGCGCCGCATGCAGAATGGATGTCCTGCGGGCCAGCCTGCGCAAGGACGAGAGCCTGCTCCTCGAGCGCGCGGCACGCACGGGCGATGCGGCTTTGGCCCGGGAGGCGTTGGCGGCCGGAGCCGATCCCCGTGTCCAGGACTCGCTCGGCATTACGCCGCTGCACATCGCGGTATCCGCTGGGTCGGTGCCGGTCGTGCAGGTGCTGATCGGCGCGGGAGCCGATCCGAACGTGCAGACGCTGTCGGGGAAGTCGTCGCTGTATGTCGCCTTGTTCGAGTCGCGCGCGTGGCCGGCGCCCGTGCTGCTCGCCGCGGGCGCCGACACCGGGATCCGCGGCGCCGAGGGCACCGTGCTGCACGCGGCGGCGCTGCGGGATGCCGTGAAAGCCATCGACCTGCTGATGGGGTACGGGACCGACGTCGACGCACGGGACGACGCCGGGCGCACTCCCCTGCATATCGCGGCGGCGCACGGCCGGGTGGCCGCCACGCGGAAGCTGCTGGCCGCGGGCGCGGATCCGGATGCCCGGGCGGAGGACGGGGATACCGCGCTGCATGTCGCGGTTCGCGGCAAGCAACTCGCGACCGCGCGCGAGTTGATCGCGGCCGGAGCCGACATCCATGCCGAAACTGCCGCTGGCCGAACAGCTTTGGCTCTCGCGATCGCCGAAAGGCGGGGCCGGATCGTCATGCTGCTGCGGGCGGCCGGGGCACGCTGACCAAAAAATTATCAGCGCCAGGTGTTGACAGGTTCTGTTTGTTCAGTCAATACTGAACACATCGCACGAACAGAACAGAGTGCGAGCCCGCTTCGAAGGAGTACGAGATGACCGCCCCCGCCATTCGCGTCGCAGGTCTCACCAAGCACTACGGCAAGAACGTCGCGCTGACCGATTTGAACCTGGAGGTCGCGCAGGGTGAGGTCTTCGGGTTCCTGGGACCCAATGGGGCCGGGAAGTCCACCACCATCCGCATCCTGCTCGACCTCATCCGGCCCACCTCGGGACATGTGGAGGTGTTCGGCACCGATCCCCGCGCCGGCGGGCCGGAACTGCGCAAGCGCATCGGATATCTGCCGGGCGAGCTGGCCCTCGAAGGCCGCAATACGGCCAAGGAGCTGCTGAATTACTTTGCCGGACAGCGTGGCGCCGTGCCCGCGGGGCGCATCGACGAACTGGCGCAGCTGCTGGATCTGGACCTCTCCAAGAAGGTCGGGTCGATGAGCAAGGGCAACAAGCAGAAGGTCGGCATCGTGGCCGCCTTCATGCACTCACCGGACCTGCTGATTCTCGACGAGCCGACCTCCGGCCTGGATCCGCTGCTCCAGCAACGGTTTCTGAGCCTGGTCGAGGACGCCAAGACCAACGGTCAGACGGTGTTCATGTCCTCGCACATCCTCACCGAGGTGCAGCAGACCGCCGACCGCGCCGTCATCATGCGCGCCGGGCGGCTGCTCGGCACCGAGAATGTGGAGGATCTGCGCCGCCGGGCGCCGCGCTCGGTGGAAATCGTGTTCGGCGAGAACGTCTTCGCCGACGACTTCAGCCACCTGCCCGGAGTGCGCGACCTCGTCATCGAGGGAAACACCTTGCGCTGCACCACCGAAGGCGAGGTCGACGCGCTGTTCAAGACCTCGGCCAAGTACCCGCTGGTGAGCGTGCTGTCCACCGAGCCGGATCTCGAAGAGCTGTTCTTCGACCTCTACGAGCGCCACTAACCCCTACCCCACACACATTCGAATACCTTCTCGCACAGAGGAAATGCAATGATCGCCTCGGTTTTCGCCCGGACCCTCAAGGAACAGCGTCGCGCCCTCATCGGCTGGTCGATCGGTATGGCCATCGTGCCGATGATCTACCTGCCGAGCTTCCAGTCGTTCAAAGAGCAAGGCTCACTGGACATCAAGCAGAACGATGTATACACGGCCATGGGCCTGAGCGATTTCGGCACCGCCGCCGGATATCTGCACTCCACCGTCTTCGCCCTGATCGGCATGCTGCTCATGCTCGTCTTCGCGATCAGCATGGGCAGCCGCACCGCCACCCAGGAGGACAGCGGAACCCTGGATCTGCTACTGGCGCAACCGATCAGCCGCACCTCCTTCCTGACGCAGCGGTTCGCGGCGCTGGCCGCGCAGATCGCCATCGTCACCACCGTGCTCGGGCTCAGCGTGCTCGCCGGGGCCAATGCCGGGAAGATGGAGATCCCGGCCGGGAACATCCTCGCCGCGGCCCTCGGGCTCGGCCTGTTCGCCCTCGCCGTCGGCGCGCTGACCCAGGCGATCGGCGCGGTCACCGGCAAGCGCGCCAAGACCCTCGGCCTGACCTCGCTGCTCGTGGTCGCCGGCTACGTGGCCAACAGCATCGGCGGGATCGTCGACGGCACCGACTGGCTGCAGAAGCTGTCCCCGTTCCACTACGGAGTCGGCGGCGCGCCGGTAGTGCAGGGCTTCGACGCCGGAAATATGGCGGTGCTGGTCGTCCTGATCGCCGCCGCGATCGGGCTGGCGCTCACCGTGTTCGACCGCCGCGATCTCGCGGTGTAGCAGTCCCCTCACGGGGTGGGTTCACCGAACCCACCCCGTTCGGTCGTTTCAACCGGAAGGAATACTCGAGTAATGACCAGCGCAACGCCCGAGCCCAGCGGCGCAGCAGACGCCACCGCCCCCACCGCGGCCCAACTCGCCTTCGTGGAGGATTTCGCGCTCGTCCTCGAGCGCATGGGACTGGTCCGCATGGTCGGCCGCACCGTCGGCTGGCTGCTGGTCAGCGACCCGGCGCAGCAGACGTTCAATCAGATCGCCGAGGCGCTGCAGGCGTCCAAGGGTTCCATCTCCAGTTCCCTCAAAACGCTGACCACCATGCACTGGGTGGACAAGACCACCAAGCCCGGCGACCGCCGCGACTACTACTCCATCCGGCCCGGCATCCTGCCCGAGCTGACGCGGCGGCAGAGCGGCATGTACGACAGCCTCACCGAGATGACCTCGCGCGGCCTGGCCCTGTTCGACGATCCGAACGGAGAAGACGCCGCGCGCGTGCGCGATATGCACGACTTCTTCGTGTGGATGGGCAAGCAGCTCCCGGCGCTGCTGGATCGCTGGGACGCCGAGCAGAGCAAGTAGTCCGGACATGACATCGGGGCTCGCCGACAGCGAGCCCCGATCCCCTGCCGGTATGGCGATCAGCCCAGCGTGAAGGTCGCGGTGCCGCTGATCTGCTCCAGCTCCGGCTGGGAGCCGTCGTCGTTGATCTTGGTGGTGATGATCGACGCCTCCACCCGGCCGGCGCCGGGCCCCATCCCGAAACCGGTGATCACACCGCCCGGCGCCCCCTGGAGTTCACCGCGCTCGTTGACCTCGTGCGACTGCCCATTGGTGCGCCCGGTATCCAGGTTGCGCCAGTGCACCCCGACGCGGTACTTACTGCAGAATTCGCCGTCCTGGGTGATCCGCAGCCGGACGCCGAATTCGCCGGAGTTCTGCTGGGGCACGACCGTGGCATTGATGATCGCGGCGCAACTGGGGCCGGGGACACGGGTGAGGGTCGTGGAGAAGATGGTGGCCTGATCGCTCGGCAGAGCGGTGGCGGGACCGGTGAAGCCGACCAGGGCTGCCGCGGCCGACGTGGCGACGACGCCGGCGCGAAGGAGCATCGAAGACTTGCGGGCGGGGCTGTGTGTCGTACTCATGACCAATGCGTCGGCGGCGATCCGGCGATCATTAGCAAGCGCAATGGACCCCAATATTGGGGGCACGGCGCCTGTTAACGCTGGAAAAGCCCAGTGCGACAACCGTTCCCGGAGTCGCCGCGTTCACCGCTCGGCCGGGCCGCCGCCGAGCAGGCGCACGATGGAGCGGACGAATTCCTCGAGGCGATCGCGCGGATACCCTTCCGGATCGCTGATGGCGAGGCGGCCGAGCATCTCGGCAATGGTGAGCAGCGAATCGGCCAGCAAGGCGGAATCCACTGCCGCCCAGCGCGGATCGAGAGCCGCACCCATGCGGATGAGCGCCTCGGCCTGATCGAAGATGCCGGTGCGCGAATCACGCAGGGCCGCACGGTATTCCTCGGGAGCATTGCCCGGGCTGGCCAGGATGAGCCGCCAGCGGATCGGATGTTCCAGCACCACACCGACGAACGCCTCGACCGTCTTCGAGGCCGCGAGCACCGGGTCCGCGCCGAGCAGATCCGTCGGCAGCGTATTCGCCACCTGCTCCAGGCCGCGTTCGCGTTCCCGCTCGAGCAGGGCCGCCACCAATTCCGCGCGGGTCTTGAACACGGTGTACAGCACCGGTTTTCCCACCCCCGCCCGCGCGGCCACGGCCTCCATGCTCAGCTCGTGCAGTTCCGCGCGGCTCAGCACGTCGAAGGCCGCGTCCAGCAGCTGGGCACGGCGTTCCCCGGGTGGCAGGCGCGGCGCGTAGCGACGCCTGGGGCGGCCGGTCGCCGCGCGTGATTCCGTCACTTCCCGTTCCGCCTCCACTGGTGCACCGGGTCAGCCTGCTGGACCGCACCCTGTTCGACAAAATCCTACGCGACCGTTGTATTCAATTCGAGCAATTGCTACGGTTGCGTTGTATTCGCCGCCGGGAGACGCAGCGCACCGGCTGGGCGGCCGACGCACAAGGGAGTGACGATGGGGTTCGATCCGACCACGCTTCGACGCGATGACTACGGATTCTTCGGCCCGGACTCGATGAGCTGGAAGATCTGGACCGCACCCACCGCGGTGATCGGCTTCCAGCGCGCGGTGGTGCTCGAGCACTTCGACCCGTTCCTCACCGCCGCGGTCGCCGACGCGCGCGGCATCTACACCGATCCGCGCAGCCGGCTCGACAACACCTTCGCCTACTTCCTCATCGCCGCCATCGGCGACGGCCGCACCGCCATCCAGGCGTCCGAGCACCTCATGCAGGTGCACGCGCCGATGACCGGCATCGAACCGATCAGCGGAAAGCGCTACAGCGCCAACAGCCCCGAGACGCAGCTGTGGATCCACATCACCGGCTGGCATTCGGTGCTCAAGGCCTATGAGGTCTTCGGGCCCGGCCCGCTCACGCCCGAAGAGGACGCGCAGTTCTGGCGGGAGTGCGCCATTGCCGCCGAACTGCAGACCTGCAAGCCCGAGGACGTGCCCCGCTCCCGCGCCGAGGTGCGCGAGTACTTCGCCCGGGTGCGCCCGCGCCTGTGCAATTCCGAGGCCGCCGACGAGGGCATGCGCCACCTGCTGCGCACCTCACCGCGCAATGGCGCCGGAATCTCCTATGCCCTTGGCAGCCGGTTGCTTTCGCTGGCCTCCTCGGCCATCACGCCACGGTGGATGCGGACGCTGGGCCCGTACTACAACACCCCCGCCCTCCTCGATCTCGCCATCAAGCTTCCGGCGCGAATCATCGTGTGGCTCTTCACCTTGTTCACCTCGTTCGGCCTGCGTAAGGCCGCCCCCTTCATCGCCCCGATGGCAGGTCAGATCCTCGAACAGCACCTGAAGGGCGAACCGCCCGCCAAACTCGAGACGATCACCCCCGCGCAGGCTCGCGAACTCTACAGCCTGCGCGGGACCGCCCCGGCGCACGCCGAAATCAGTTAGCGGGCAACTGAACCCGCAGGGCCTCGGCGAAGGCGCGCGCCTGCGCCAGATCCTCGGCGTTCGGATGTCCCTTCTTGACGCCGCCGACCAGCCTCAAGGGCAGCCAGGTATCGAACCCGCGGCAGGAGAAGCCGCCGATCACCTCGAAGCCCTGCTGCTCGAGCCGGTCGGCCAGGTTGCGCCGGTAGTGCAGGATCGGCGGATCCGGAAATCCACTGGTGCAGAACACGAATGCCTTCCCGCGCGGTCCGGCTGGGAGCGTGCGGATGAACTCGCGCAGGCGCGGATGGAAGTTCATGTTGAAAATCCCGGAGCCGAAGCCGATCAGGTCGTAACCGGCGAGTTCGGCCGGATCGACCTGGTCGGGTTCGACGATGCGGGCGTCGAGCACCTCGCCGATGACCTCGGCGACACGCTTGGTGTTGCCGTGGGACACGGAGGTGCACACGATCAGAGCCTTCATGACAATTCCCCTTCAACCTTGTCGACGTTCTTGCTAACCCTAAGAGTGACCCCGCACCGGAAACGTGACACGGCCGGTGAAATCGGCGAGTGGGGGGGGGCGGGCGCGGACCGCCCCGGCCCCCCCGACCAAAAAAAACAAAAATTAAGGGGGGGATT
>NZ_JBHXVO010000006.1:0-91031 GCF_042672265.1 Nocardia sp. NPDC127526
TTAATTGACAGTTCGCCTGCGGCGGACCAACACACAGGCACACGGGCTGGTGACCAGACGGGCTGGTGCCCGGACCGGCCGACAATCGCACCGGCTGGCGACTGCACCGGCTGGCGACCGGACGGGCTGGCGACCGGACGGGCTGGCAATCGGACGGGCTGGAGAGTGGACGGGCTGGCGACCGGACGGGCTGGAGAGTGGACGGGCTCGGATAGAGCGGCCTGGTGACGGCATTGGGGTTCGCCTTCGGCGGGCCGAGGCATCGGCATTTCGTGGGAGGCGCTGGTTGGGCACCAGCATTCTTGGGGGGCGGCTGGGCGGCGGTTGGACTGCTGGGTCATGCAGTGCTGGTGGGGTCTGGCTAGCTATTGGGCGCGTGTAATCCGATGACGGCCAGGCGGACTCGGTTTGTTGCTCCGGTTTTGGCCATCAGGTTCGTCACGTGGGTTTTCACCGTGGTGAGGCCGATGTGCAGGCGCTGGGCGATTTCCGCGTTGGACAAGCCGTCCGCGACCAGCGCGAGGACTTCGGACTCGCGGTCGGTCAGGCGCAATTCTGTTGTGGGCGTGCTGGGTTCGGGGGTATTGCTAGTGCGGGCGGCGACGGCTGAACCTACTACGCGGTGCAGGACGTCGCCGGAGAAGGAGCGTTCGCCGGTGGCGGCGCGGCGGATGGCGTCGATGAGCTGGGCGGGGGCGGTGTCTTTGACGAGGAAGCCGAAGGCGCCGGCGGCGAGGGCGGGGTAGAGGTGATCGTCGTCGTCGAATGTGGTCAGGGCGAGAACCTTGGTGGACGGGTGGGTGGCGAGAATGGCTGCGGTGGCACGGATTCCGTCCATGCCGGGCATGCGCAGGTCCATGAGCACCACGTCGGGGCGGAGGTCGGTGGCGAGGCGGACGGCGTCGCTGCCGGTCGCGGCCTCGGCCACCACCTCGAGGTCGGCGGCCGTCTGGCAGAGCATGCGCAGGCCCGCGCGCACCAGTTGCTGGTCGTCCACGATCAGGATTCGTACTGTCACAGCGACTCCCGTGGTTCGACGGGCAAATGTGCGGCCAGCCGCCAGCCGACGTCCTGGGAGGCGGCGGTCAGCGTCCCGCCGAGCAGCGCGACTCGCTCCCTGAGGCCGATCAGCCCGAGCCCGGTCGATCCGGCGCGCTTGGATCCGCGTGAGTTGGTGCGGGGGTTGCCGCCGCGATCGCGGAGCTCGAAGCTCACGCCGTCGGTTCCGGCCGTGATTCCCAGCCGCGCGTTGGCGTCCACTCCGGCGTGCTTGGCGATATTCGCGAGTCCTTCCTGGGTGAGTCGGAGCAGCGTGAGGGCGGTCATGGCGTCGACGGCGGTGATCTCGCCATCGATATTGGTTTCGACGCGCAAGCCGAGGACGCGGGCGCGTTCCACGGCCGCGTGCAGGGCCTCTGGCAGATCGGTTGGGGCAATGAAGGATTCGCCGGTGGCTTGGGGATCGCGCAGGATGGTCACCAGCTTGCGGAGATCGGCGAGGGTCTGGACACCGCTGGTGTGCACGTCGTCGAGCACCTCGCGGACTTCCAGTGGCGCATCGGGCAGGGCGAGCTGGGCGACGCCGACGCGCAGCACGGTGGAGGACACGTGGTGGGCGATCAGGTCGTGCAGTTCCCGGGCGATGGCGGTGCGCTCCCAGGCCCGCGCGGCGGCCACCTCCGCGTGGCGGCGCTGGGTGATCTCGGCGGCCTCCCGGCGTGCCGTGTGCACGGCCTCTCGCGCGGTGCGCAGCAGCCAGCCCAGCACGAGCGGTACGCCCGCCATCACAATCGCTCGATAGCCGGTCGCGGCCGCGCTCCCGGTCGAGTGGAACAGGTACGCGCCGCCGAGCGCCGCCGCGCCGACCAGCGGTTGCGCGCCACCGCGGCGGGCCGCGAGCTCGGTGAGCGCGATACCTGCGGCGACCTTCGGGACCAGCGGACCGGCATCGCCGAATTCGAAACCGATCAGCAGCAGGGCGGTCGTGACCAGCGCGGTGACCAGCGGCCAGCGGACTCCGCCTGCGGTCGCCGCGATCGAGGCGAGTGCGATCGCCCAGTCGGCACCGCTGGGTGAGTCCACGAGCAGCAGTTGGCAACCGACCGCGAGCACGGTCAGCACGATCATGCGCACCGGGAGCGACCGCGCGTCGAGCAGCCAATCGACACCTCGGGTCATACCGGTCGAATCCACGTCGTCATCATGCCTTTTCTGCGCGGTGCGCATCTCCTACCCAGGGAGGAGGCGGCTCATCCCACTGGTCGGAATCCGGGCCGCCGGGTGGATCTGCCGGATGCTGCCGCGCTCGACAGTGGAAGCCATGAGCGACGACAAGATCACCACTGCGGCGGACTCCGATGAGCAGGCGGCGAAACCCAGCCGCCGGAAACTGCTGGGCGCCATGGCCGCGTCCGGCGTGGTCGCGGGTGCGGCCGGGCTCGCCGCCGGGGTCGCCCTGGGCGCCGACTCCAATCCGCCGGCCCTGAAGCCGAATGGCCTGCGGCGCTTCGAGAACAAGGTCGTTCTCATTACCGGAGCCACCTCCGGCATCGGCGCGGCAGCAGCCGGACTCTTCGCCGCCGAAGGCGCGAAGGTGGCGTTCTGCGGCCGTCGCGTCGACCGTGGGCAGGCCGTGGAACGCGCGATTCGCGAGGCGGGCGGCGAGGCCACCTACCTGCGCGCGGATGTGCTGGTGGAAGCGGAAGTCCGGGACTTCGTCGATACGGCCGTCACCAAGTACGGCGGCCTGCACGTGGCATTCAACAACGCGGGCATCACCATTCAGAAAAAGCTGCACGAGTACAGCGCCGACGACTTCGACCGGGTCGTCCACACCAATCTGCGCGGCACCTTCCTCGCCATGAAATACCAGGTCCCCCACATGATTCGAGGCGGCGGCGGCACCATTGTCGTCACCTCCTCCAGCAATGCCCTCGCCACCGACGGCGGCCGCGCCGCCTACACCGCCGCCAAACGCGGCCTGGTCGGCCTGGTCCAGTCGGCCGCCCTCGACTACGCCGGCGACAATATCCGCGTGAACGCCCTGGTGCCGGGCACCACCGACACCGAACTGGTCCGCCGCGCAGCGGGAATGGAAGCCGTCCCCGACGACGCCTACCAGGTCTTCATGCGCCAATGGGCCCGCCTGAACATCCCCGGCCTCGCCCGCCTCGCGACCCCCGCCGAAATCGCCGCCTTCGCCCTCACCCTCGCCTCCTCCGAGCACTCCTACCTCACCGGCGCGCAACTGGTCATCGACGGCGGCAAGACCGCCCACGCCTGAGCTACGACCGGTGTCGGACCGGGCGCACACGGTTTCGGACGCGTCGGATCGTCGCCCGGTCTACGCTGCTGCCGACAGAGCTCCATGCCCCGCACGCGAGGAAAATCGTCATGTTCGACGACATAGTTCCCTTCCGGGTCGAGATCTCGCCTGCGCAATGGCGGGAGCTGCGGCAGCGGTTGAGTGAGACACGGTGGCCCGCACAGATTCCGGGGGTGGGGTGGGATCGCGGGGTGCCGGTGGACTATCTGCGGGAGCTGGCGGGGCACTGGGCGAGGCGATTCGATTGGCACGCTTGGGAAAAGCGGCTCAATGCGTATCCGCAGTACACGACCGTCATCGATGGGGCGCGAATCCATTTCCTGCACATCAGGTCCCATCGATCCGATGCGACGCCGCTGATCATGCTGCACGGGTGGCCGAGTTCGGTGCTGGAGTATCTCGATGTCATCGAACCGCTCACCGATCCCGAGGACGGCGGGCCGGCGTTCCATCTGATCATTCCGTCGCATCCGAACTTCGGGTTCTCGGGTCCGGCTCCGGATACCGGTTGGGACAGTTACCGGATCGCGGGGGCGTACGCCGAACTCATGCGCCGCCTGGGGTATCCGCGCTACGGCGTGCAGGGCGGGGACTTCGGCTCCTTCATCGGGCCGAATATCGGCCGCCTCGACGCCGATCGGGTGATCGGCGTGCACGTCAATGCCGCCGGGTTCGGGTTCATTCCGTTCGGCGGGATGACCGATGAGGTCGCCGCCACCTTGAGCGATCGCGAGCGGGCGAAGCTCACGCTGGTCGGCAGACTGCTCTCCGACGGCGGGCATTTCCAGATCCAGGGCACCCGCCCGCACACCCTCGGCTTCGCCCTGGCCGATTCCCCGGCGGGACAGCTGGCCTGGATCGTGGAGAAGTTCCACTCCTGGACCGGAACCGAAGGCGCGCTGGAGGATCGCGTCGATCGCGACCATCTGCTCGCCACCGTCTCGGTGTACTGGTTCACCAATACCGGCAGCTCCTCGGCCCAGCTGTACTACGAGACGCTGCACGCCCAGCGCCAGCCCACCCGCTCCACCGTCCCGACCGCGGTGGCCAATTTCGCGACCGATCCGGCCATCCGCCGCTTCGCCGAACAGCTCAATACCATTGCCCGCTGGACCGAATTCGACACCGGCGGCCACTTCGCCGCCATGCAGACCCCGGATCTGCTGGTCGCCGACATTCGCGCCTTCTTCACCGAACTGACCGGCGCACAATGAAACCATGGCGCTCGAATCGTTCATGACCCCGATCGGCACGCCCGCCCCCGACTTCACCCTGCCCGCCGTGGACGGCGAGAAGGTCTGGCTCGGCGGTTTCGACACCGACCCGGCCCTGCTGGTCATCTTCCTGTCCAATCACTGCCCCTACGTCCGCCGCATCGAGATCGCGCTCGGCGAACTCACGGCCGAGCTGCGCACGCGCGGCCTGGCCACGGTCGCCATCTGCAGCAACGACACCGAGCGCTATCCCGACGACAATGCCGAGCGGCTGCGCGAGCAGGTGCTGCGCGCGGGCTTCGTCTTCCCCTACCTGATCGACGAGTCCCAGGAGGTCGCCCGCAAGTTCCGCGCGGCCTGCACCCCCGACCTGTTCCTCTACGACGCCGACCGCCGCCTGGCCTACCGCGGCCAATTCGATCCGGCCCGGCCCGGCAATCTGGTGCCCTCCGACGGCTCCACCCTGCGCACCGCCGTCGACCTCGTGCTCGCGGGCAAACCCGTCCCCGAACCGCACATCCCCAGCATCGGCTGCGGCATCAAGTGGAAGCCCGGCAACGAGCCGAAGTGACGAAGAACCGAAGGTAACGAGCCGTCGTCGTTCCGGTGACGACCGGCGCGCAGGCAATTTGCCCATCGGCAACTAAACTGGACTCGGATATCCGGGAATCCGTGTGATCACTGCCAGGCCGTCGAGGCGGTGACGCGTGTCCCGACAGCGAGCGAGGAGGTGGGGCCCATGTCGAGTACCGAGCAGCGACGGCTCGAGGTCCTGCGTGCGATCGTGGCGGACTACATCTCGACCAAGGAGCCGATCGGGTCCAAGACCCTGGTGGAACGGCACAATCTGGGCGTCTCCAGCGCCACGGTCCGCAACGATATGGCCGTGCTGGAGGCCGAGGGCTACATCACCCAGCCGCACACCAGCTCCGGGCGCATCCCCACCGACAAGGGCTACCGGCAGTTCGTCGATCACATCTCCGAGGTCAAGCCGCTGTCGAATGCCGAGCGGCGGGCCATTATGGAATTCCTGGAAAGCGGCGTCGACCTCGACGACGTACTGCGCCGCGGGGTGCGGCTGCTGGCGCAGCTGACCCGCCAGGTCGCCATGGTGCAGTACCCGACCGTGTCGGCCTCCACCGTCCGGCACATCGAGGTGGTGGCGCTCAATCCGGCGCGGCTGCTGCTCGTGGTGATCACCGACACCGGCCGCGTGGATCAGCGCCTGGTCGATCTGGGCAATGTGGTCGGAGAGGACGATCTGGCCGCACTGCGCGGCATGCTCGGCAAGGCCATGGAGGGCAAACGTCTCGCCATCGCCTCCGCATCGGTCGCCGAACTTCCCGAGCACGCGCCCGCCCGGTTGCGCGATGTGCTCGTGCGGGTGTCGACGGTGCTGGTGGAGACCCTCGTGGAACATCCCGAAGAGCGGCTTGTGCTGGGCGGCACCGCCAATCTCACCCGCAATGCCTCCGATTTCGCGGGCAATGGCTTCCCCGGTTCGCTGCGTTCGGTGCTGGAGGCGCTCGAGGAGCAGGTCATCGTGCTGAAGCTGCTGGCAGCCGCCCAGCATCCGGGTACGGTTACCGTGCAGATCGGCGAGGAAACCAAAGTCGAGCAGATGCGTGGCACGGCCGTGGTGTCCACCGGATACGGGATGCCCGGTACCGTTCTAGGCGGTATGGGGGTTTTGGGCCCGACCCGCATGGACTATCCGGGGACCATCGCATCGGTCGCGGCTGTCGCACGGTATATCGGTGAGGTGCTCTCCGAAAGGTGAGCACGCTGAGAGAGACGAAACAGGACTAGAGAGCTCAAGTGGCACGGGACTATTACGCACTGCTCGGCGTCGCACGGAATGCGACCGACCAGGAGATCAAGCGCGCCTACCGCAAGCTGGCGCGTGAACTGCATCCCGACGTCAACCCGGATCCGGAGGCGCAGGAACGGTTCCGGGAGGTGTCGACCGCCTACGAGGTGCTGACCGACGCCGAGAAGCGCCGCATCGTCGATCTGGGCGGGGATCCGCTCGAGAACGGCGGCGGCATGGGCGGCGGGTTCTCCGGCGCCGGCTTCGGCGGCCTCGGCGACGTCTTCGAGGCGTTCTTCGGCGGCATGAGCGGCTCGGGTCCGCGCAAGCCGCGCGGGCGCGTGCAGCCCGGCGCGGATTCGCTGCTGCGCACCCGGCTGTCGCTGCAGGAGTGCGCGGTCGGCGTCACCAAGCATCTGACCGTCGACACCGCCATCCTGTGCGATCTGTGCCAGGGCGCGGGCACCAATGGCAACTCCAAGCCGGTGCGCTGCGAAACCTGCGGCGGCGCGGGCGAAGTGCAGAGCGTGCAGCGGTCCTTCCTGGGCCAGGTCATGACCTCGCGGCCGTGCCCCACCTGCCGCGGCGCGGGCGAGACCATTCCCGATCCCTGCCGCAAGTGCGGCGGCGACGGCCGGGTGCGCTCGCGCCGCGAGATCGCCGCGCCGATCCCGGCCGGTGTGGCCGCCGGTATGCGCGTGCGCCTGGCCGCGCAGGGCGAGGTCGGCCCCGGCGGCGGTCCCGCCGGCGACCTCTACGTGGAGATCGTGGAGCAGCCGCACGACACCTTCGTGCGCGACGGCGACGACCTGCACTGCACCATCCGCGTGCCCATGGTGGACGCCGCCCTCGGCGCCACCGTCGTCATCGACACCATCCTCGACGGCCCGGTGGAACTGACCATCCCCGCCGGCACCCAGCCCGGCGAGGCGTCGGTGCTGCGCGGCCACGGCATGCCCAAACTGCGCGCCCAGACCCGCGGCGACCTCATCGCCCACCTGGACATCGTGGTGCCGACCAAGATGGACTCCAAGCAGACCGAACTGCTGCGCAAGTACAAGGGCCTGCGCGCCAACGAGCGCACCGAGGTGCTCTCCACGCAGTCCGAGCACAACAGCGGCCTGTTCGCCCGCCTGCGCGCCTCCTTCAGCGGACGCTGACCCGGTGGCCGCCACCGTCTTCTACCTAGACGACATCCCCGCGCCGGGTGCGACGGCGGTCCTGGACGGCCCCGAAGGCCGCCACGCCGCCACCGTCCGCCGCACCCGGGTCGGAGAGCCCATCACTCTCTCCGACGGGCACGGTGTGGTCGCCGAATCGGAAGTGGTTGCGGCCCAAAAGGACCGTCTCGAACTGAAGGTCCTGAACCGCCGCCTCGCCGACCCGGTGACCCCGCAGGTCACGGTGGTGCAGGCGCTCCCGAAGAACGACCGCTCCGAACTCGCCGTCGAACTGATGACCGAAGCGGGCGCGGACGCCATCGTCCCCTGGCAGGCCGCCCGCTGCGTCGCCAACTGGGAAGCCAAGGCCCACAAGGCCGTCGAGAAATGGCGCGCCGCCGCCAAACAGGCCGCCCGCCAATCCCGCCGCCCCTATATCCCGGACGTGGCCGACCTGCACCGCACCTCGGACGTCGTGGACTTGGTCCGTACCGCCAAAGCGGCAGGCGCGGTGGTAGCGGCCCTGCACGAATCTGGCGAGGGCCGCTTCACCGAACTCCCGTTCACCGACGCCCCGGAAGTCATCCTGATCGTCGGCCCCGAAGGCGGCCTGGACGATTCGGAACTGTCCGCCCTCGCCGCAGCGGGCGCGGACATCGTCCTGCTCGGCCCGACGGTCCTGCGCACCTCGACCGCCGCCGCGGTCGCCCTGGGCGCGCTCGGCGCGCTGACCCCGCGCTGGTAGCGGGGTCGAGGACGACAGTTCGTCCGCCTCGCATCGGAACCGGCGCGGGCGATGCGAACATGCCCGTCCGCTCCGCCTGCGCCACAATGAGGGCACGGCCGCAACGTGATCGGCTGCGGCGCAGGCGCTAGCTGCGCGCGACCTGCGCTCTGACAGCATCGGCCCGGCGGGCGTTGAGCTTGCCCCGCTGTTCTGCGTCAGCGGAGAAACGCTGCCGCGTCGACAGTCGAGCGGCTGCGCGCCGTGATGTGCAGCCAGGTCGCCAGTGCGGCGGCGAGGAAGACGAGGGTCGAGACGTACATCGCTACGCCGGGCCAGCCGTGGTGTCCGTAGGCGAGGCCGGCGCCTCCGCCGATTACCGAATTGCCTGCGTAGTAGGCGAAGACGTAGAGGGAGGAGGCGGCCGCGCGGTTGCCCTGTGCGGCTGCGCCGACCCAGCCGCTGGCCACGGCGTGCGCGGCGAAGAAGCCTGCGGTGCAGAGCAATACGCCGAGCAAGATGGCGGGGAGGCGGTCGGGGAGGGTCAGGGCCAGTCCGGCGGCCATGGTGGCGATGGCCGCGCCCACCACCCGGGAGCGGCCGAGGCGGTCGGCCAGGCGTCCGGCAACGGTGGCCGCGATCGTGCCCGCGAGGTACATGATGAAGACCGAACCCGCGGCGGCTTCGGACAATTCGAATGGTGTCCGGGTCAGGCGGTAGCCGAGGAAGTTGTAGACCGCGGTGAATCCGCCCGCGAGCACGAAGGCCAGCGCGAACAGCGGGAGCAGCGTGCGGTGGCGCAGGTGGCCTGCCAGATCCGTGGCGAGCCCGCGGATTCCGAGCGGCCGGGGGCTGAAACCACGCGATTCCGGTAGTGCCCTCAGGAACCAGAGCGTGCACACCGCCGCTGCGGCTGCTACGGCTGCGGCGGCCCACCGCCAGGAGGCCGCTTCCAGTGTCACCGCCGGAATCAGCCGTCCTGCAAGGCCGCCCACGCTCGTTCCGGCCACGTACACGCCCATGGCAGCGCCCAGACCGGAGGCGCCGATCTCCTCGGCCAGGTAGGTCATGGCCACCGCGGGTACCCCGGCCACGGCGACGCCCTGTATCGCTCGTCCCACGAGCAGGCTTTCCAGTGTCGGCGCGAAAGGCAGCAGCAGGCCGATGGCGGCGGTGGTCACGGCGGAGACCTGCATGACGCGGGTGCGGCCGAAGCGGTCTGAGAGCGTGCTCACCGGGATGATCGCGACCGCGAGCAGGCCGGTGGTGAGGGAGACCGCGAGGGCCGCGTGGGCGGGGGTGGCGCCGAAGGCTGCGGACAGGCTGGGGAGCAGGGCCTGGGCGCTGTACATGGAGGCGAAGGTGGTCAGGCCCGCGGCGAACAGTGCGAGGGTGATCCGGCGATCGTGCTGGACGGCGGCGACGGGCGCATCGGCGGCTGCGGTGGTCATTTTCTGAGCATGGGTAACCAGCTCTTCGAAAGGAAATGCATAATAATCACCGAGTTCATGCGCTGACGGCATAAGCGGTGGTCTTCGCAAAACCCGCTGTCACGGACGTGACGTGCTGCACGGGAGGTCGATATGCCCGGTGACGAGCTGTACTGGTTCACCACCCTCGCCGAACTTGAGCGCGTCGGCGCGGCGGCCGAGCGCCTGCACCTGGCGCAGCCCACCGTGTCGCGCATGCTCGCCCGCCTGGAGCGCCGCCTCGGCGTCCAGCTCTTCGACCGTCATGGAAAACGCCTGACCCTCAACGACTTCGGCCGCGTCTACTACGAGCACGCCCGCCGCGCCCAGGCGGAGATGGATGCCGCGGCAATGGAACTCGCCGATCTCGCGAATCCGGCCAAGGGTGTGGTCCGGCTGGCCTTCCAGCATTCACTCGGCGCACGCGTGGTGCCCGAACTCATCGCGGGCTTCCGCCGCACCTCCGGCCGCGTGACCTTCACTCTCGCCCAGGACGCGGCCGACAGCGTCACCGAACTCGTGCTCGCGGGCACCGCCGACCTGGGCCTGGTGTCCCCGAAACCCATTGCGCCGCGGGTGGGCTGGCGTCCGCTGCTGCGCCAGCGCCTGGGGCTCGCCGTCCCGGCCGACCATCGCCTGGCCACCCGCCGCCACGTCCACCTCTCCGATGCCGCCGAATCGGACTTCATTGCCATGCATCCGGGTTTCGGTATGCGACATGTCCTCGACGACCTCTGTGCCGCAGCGGATTTCCGTCCGCACATCAGCTTCGAATGCAGCAATCTCACCACCATCGCCGGGCTGATCGCGGTCGGCCTGGGCGTCTCGATCCTGCCGCTCGACGATGCTCCGATGAACACCCCGCATCCCGGCCTCGTCCTGCTCCCGCTGGCGGATTCGATCGCCGTGCGCGAGGTCGGCATGGTCTGGTCGCCGTCCGCCGCGCCGTCGGATGCGGTCCGCCGCTTCCGCGACTTCACCTTCGACTGGGCCGCCCAGCGAGACCGATGAGCGGCGGCCGTTCCGGTCACCGGCACGGCTCGAGCCCATGACGGTTGGACGTCTTCGCAGCTGGTAGCCCTATATTCACTGGGCGGTGTCGGTGGTCGGCGCTAAACTTTCATCAACGAAGCAAAGGCTCGAGACCGGAAAGCAGGCTATAGCCACTTTTGAGAACACCAGGCGAAATCGGCGACCAGAACACCCCCATTGCCGGCATCGGGGCCGGCGGCAACGGGTCCGGACCGGCGGGGCGGACCGTTCGTTCCAGCATCGAATTGGCACCGGAGTCGGTGTTCGGATTCCTGGGTTCGGCTGACGAGAACCTGCGTGAACTCGAGCGGCTTCTCGATGCCGACATCCATGTGCGCGGCAATTCCGTCACCCTCACCGGCAAGCCGGCCGATGTGGCGCTGGCCGAGCGGGTGGTGGCGCAGCTGGTGGCATTGACCGCCCGCAATCGCGTCGTCTCCCCGGAGGCCGTCCGGCACACCTACTCCATGCTCACCGAGGGCTCCTCCGACTCCCCGGCCGAGGTGCTGAGCCTGGACATCCTGTCCCGGCGCGGCAAGACCATCCGGCCGAAGACGCTGAACCAGAAGCGCTATGTCGACGCCATCGACGCGCACACCATCGTGTTCGGCGTCGGCCCGGCCGGTACCGGCAAGACGTATCTGGCCATGGCCAAGGCCGTGCAGGCGCTGCAGACCAAGGCGGTCAACCGCATCATCCTGACCCGGCCGGCGGTCGAGGCGGGGGAGCGGCTGGGCTTCCTGCCGGGCACCCTCAACGAGAAGATCGACCCGTATCTGCGCCCGCTCTACGATGCCCTGCACGACATGATGGATCCCGAGGCCATTCCCAAGCTCATGGCCGCGGGCGTCATCGAGGTCGCGCCGCTGGCGTACATGCGCGGTCGCACGCTGAATGATTCGTTCATCATTCTCGACGAGGCGCAGAACACCACCGCCGAGCAGATGAAGATGTTCCTCACTCGCCTGGGCTTCGGGTCCAAGATCGTGGTGACCGGCGATGTGACCCAGGTCGACCTGCCGAACGGGTCGCGCTCGGGCCTGCGGGCGGCGACGGAGATCCTCACCGATATCGACGACATCCACATTTCCGAGCTCACCAGCGCGGATGTGGTGCGGCACCGGCTGGTCGGAGCCATTGTCGATGCCTATGACCGGTACGAGTCGGAGTCCCGGCCGCCCGCGGCCGTGCACTATCCGGGAAATCGGGCGCAGCGACGTGCCGCGAGCCGCGCGGAGCGACGCTGAACTCGGCCGATACGCTTAGCGCGTGAGTATCGAGATCGCCAATGAATCGGGTATCGAGGTATCCGAAGAAGAGCTGGTCAGCGTCGCGCGGTTCGTGATCGGTCAGATGGATGTGCATCCGGCGGCCGAGCTGTCGATGGTGCTGGTCGATCTCGACACCATGGCGGATCTGCACATGCGCTGGATGGACCTGCCGGGTCCGACCGATGTCATGTCCTTCCCGATGGACGAGCTGGAGCCGGGCGGGCGGCCCGATGCCGCCGAGCCCGGCCCCTCCATGCTCGGCGATATCGTGCTCTGCCCGGAGTTCGCGGCCCAGCAGGCCGAGAAGGCCGGCCACTCCATGGACCACGAGCTCGCCCTGCTGACCGTGCACGGCGTCCTGCACCTCCTCGGCTACGACCATGCCGAGCCGGAGGAGGAGAAGGAGATGTTCGCGCTGCAGGCCTCGCTGCTGGAGGGCTGGTACGAGAGCCTGCGCGAGGCGCAGGTGCGGGCGGAGCTGGCCGAGCGGGATCGGCGGCTGCTGGGCAAGACCGGATTCACCGATGCCGGTGATCCGCTGGACCCGGCGTGAATTCATTCGTTCTGCTGGTGCTGGCCATTGTGCTGGTGCCCGCGGGTGGCATTTTCGCGGCGCTGGATTCGGCGCTGAACACCATTTCCGCCGCCCGCGTGGACGATATGGTGCGGGCCGAGCGCACCGGCGCGGCGCGCTTGCAGCGCATCATCGCCGATCGGCCGCGCTATGTGAATCTCATGGTGCTGCTGCGCATTCTGTGCGAGATCAGCGCCACGGTGCTGCTGGCGGCGGTGCTGCTGGACTGGATGGGCGAGGTCAAGGCGCTGCTGGTGACCGCGACGGTCATGGTGCTGGTCGACTATCTGGTGATCGGCGTCGGGCCGCGCACCCTGGGCCGCCAGCACGCGTATTCGCTGGCGCTGGGCGCCTCGCTGCCCTTGCAGGCCATCGGGACCATGCTGGGCCCGGTGAGCCGGCTGCTCATCCTGATCGGTAACGCCATCACCCCCGGTAAGGGATTCCGCAACGGCCCCTTCGCTTCCGAGATCGAGCTGCGCGAGGTCGTGGACCTGGCCGGTGAGCGCGGCGTGGTGGACGACGAGGAACGCCGGATGATCCAGTCGGTGTTCGAGCTCGGCGAGACCGCCGCCCGCGCGGTCATGGTGCCGCGCACCGAGATGGTGTGGATCGAGGCCGACAAGACCGCCTCGCAGGCCATGAATCTGGCTGTGCGGTCCGGGCATTCGCGGATTCCGGTGATCGGCGAGAACGCCGACGACATTCTCGGTGTCGTGTATCTGAAAGACCTTGTGCCGTACGCGGATCGGAGCAAGAAGGTGCGGGTGCGCGAGGTCATGCGCCCGGCCGTGTTCATTCCGGACTCCAAACCCCTGGACGCCCTGCTCGACGAGATGCAGCGCCGCCGCAACCATATGGCGCTGCTGGTGGACGAATACGGCGGTATCGCCGGCCTGGTCACCATCGAGGATGTGCTGGAGGAGATCGTCGGCGAGATCATCGACGAGTACGACACCGACGAGATCAACCCGGTCGAGGACATCGGCCACGGCAAATACCGTGTCTCCGCGCGGCTTCCGGTGGAGGATCTGGGCGAGCTGTTCGATATGGAGATCGACGACGAGGATGTCGACACCGTCGGCGGCCTGCTCGCGCATGCCCTGGGCCGCGTACCGCTGCCGGGTTCCAAGGCCGTGATCCACGGCCTGCAATTGCGCGGCGAGGGCGGCGCCGACGCGCGCGGCCGGGTGCGGGTGCACACGGTCGTGGTGCGCCGCGCCGCGGACAAAGCCAGAACCGAACCGGCCGAACACAAGCCGGGTGCGGGCGCACACGAGGATGGAGAAGGCGATGATTGAACTGGATGCCGAGGACAACAAGCTGCTGATCCTCGCTCGTGGCGCGATGGGGCGTACCGGCGGCAGCGGCGGCGCGGCGGTGCGCGATCTCGACGGGCGCACCTACGCGGCCGGTGAGGTGGGCCTGGCGGCGCTGCGGCTGACCGCCCTGCAGGCCGCGGTGGCGGCCGCCGTCTCCAGCGGCGCCGAGGGCTTCGAGTGCGCGGTCGTGGTCGCGGGCAAGTTCTCCGATCCGGGTGTGGCCGCGGTGCGCGAGGTATCGCCTTCGGCGCGAATCATTTTCACCGACGCCAAGGGCGCGGTGTTCGAAATGCTGGAGGGCCCCGTCGAGGGCGATCCGGCGACCCGGCCCGGCATTCCCGAGGGCTTCGATCTGGAAACCGAGTCGGAGGTATTCGAGTGAGCAATTCCAAGGACGAATTCCGTTCGGGCTTCGTGTGTTTCGTGGGCCGGCCGAACACCGGCAAGTCCACGCTGACCAATGCGCTGGTGGGGCAGAAGATCGCCATCACCTCCTCGCGCCCGCAGACCACCCGGCACACCATCCGCGGCATCGTGCATCGCGAGCACGCCCAGCTCATCCTGGTCGACACCCCCGGTCTGCACCGGCCGCGCACCCTGCTCGGGCAGCGGCTCAACGACCTGGTGCGCGATACCTATTCCGAGGTCGACGTCATCGCCATCTGCATTCCGGCGGACGAGAAGATCGGGCCCGGCGATCGCTGGATCGTGGAGCAGGTCAAGATGATGGCGCCCAAGACCACCCTGCTCGGCGTGGTCACCAAGATCGACAAGGTGAGCCGCGACCAGGTCGCCCACCAGCTCATGGCCGTCTCCCAGCTGCTCGGTCCCGAGGCCGATGTGGTGCCGGTGTCGGCGGTCAAGGGCGAGCAGGTCGAGGTGCTCATCGATGTCATCGCCTCGAAGATGCCCGAGGGCCCGGCGTTCTACCCGGACGGCGAGCTCACCGACGAGCCCGAGGAAACCCTCATGGCCGAGCTCATTCGCGAGGCCGCCCTGGAGGGTGTGCGCGATGAGCTGCCGCATTCGCTCGCGGTGGTCATCGAGGAGGTGCTCGAGCGCGAGGAGAACGAGGACGAGTCCGAGGGCAAGCGCTCCGCCCCCGGCATGCTCGACGTCCACGCCCTGCTCTACGTCGAACGCCCCAGTCAGAAGGCCATCATCATCGGCAAGGGCGGGGCCCGGCTCAAAGAGGTCGGCACCAATGCCCGCAAGCAGATCGAGCACATCCTCGGCGTCCGCATCTACCTGCATCTGCACGTGAAGGTCGCCAAGGACTGGCAGCGCGATCCGAAGCAGCTCGGCAAGCTCGGCTTCTAAGCGTGTGGACAGAAGTCCCACTCGTCATCCCGGCGTGCTTTTGGCCGGGATCCACCACGCCGTGCGAGATTCCGGCCAAAGCACGCCGGAATGACGGGGAGAACTTCGAGCAGGCGCTTGGCCGACCGGGAGCGCTGTTCCAGCGGTCGTGCGCGCCTCCTGCGCGGTGACCGTGTGCTTCGGCAGGGGCGTCACCGCAAGGGATTGCGGCCACGGGATCCGGTGCGGGTCAGTGGATACGGGTCACGCGGCGGGCCGGCTCCACCAGTCCGTGGGGCGCTGTTCGTACCACTTCAGCTCGGATTCCAGTTGGGCGGCAACGGAAACCAGCAGCGGCTCGGAGTCGGCGGGACCCATGAGCTGTGCGCCGACCGGCAGGCCGCTCGCGGTGAAGCCCGCGGGGACGTTCACCGCGGGCCAGCCCAGCACATTCCACGGCCAGGTGTAAGGGCACGCGGCGGTGATGAGCGCGTCCGTGGCCCAGTTGCCGATGCCGTCGATCTCGTGCACGCCCGGGGGAGGGGTGGCCGTGGTCGGGGTCAGGGCGATGTCGTAATCGTTGAAGAAGCGGCCGATTCGCATGCGCAGCAAGGGTTCCGCCCGGCGCGCGGCGAACAGCAGCGGTTCCAGGATGCGGCCGGTGAGCGCATTGGACTTGGTGCGCGGGTCCACGACCGCGCCGGGCAGGCGGTTCAGGGCCTCCCGGATGCCGACCATGGAGCGCGGCAGGAAGGTCGCGCCCATGAGGACGCCGTAGTCCAGGTCCGCGATGGTCACCTCGTGGCCCAGGCGGCGCAGTGTGTTCGCCGTCGCGTGCACGCGCGCTTCCACCTCGCGATCGAGCGCGGTCTTGGTGGCGGTGAACGGGATTCGCAGCGAGAGCGCGATACGTAGCCGACCCGGATCGCGCCCGACGGCGTCGGAGACGCGCAGCGCGCGCGGCGTGTGCTTGTCACCGGGATGCGGTCCGGCGGCGGCGTCGAGCAGCAGCGCGGCGTCGGCGACCGTCCGGGCGAGCGGCCCGTTCACGGTGAGCCCGTGGAACGCTTCGGGCAGCGGCCAGGTGGAGATGCGCCCGCGCTGCGGCTTGATGCCCACCAGGTTGTTCCACGCCGACGGGATGCGCACCGACCCGGCGCCGTCGGAACCCAGTGCGGCGGGGACCAATCCGGCCGCCACCGCCGCCGCGGATCCGCCGGAGGAGCCGCCCGGGGTATGTCCAGCGCTCCATGGATTCCGGGTGTGCCCGAACGCGTCACCGCTGGTGAACGGCAGCTGCCCGAGCTCGCAGGTATTGGTCTTGCCGACGATCACGGCTCCGGCCGCCCGCAGCCGCCGAACCGATTCGGCGTCTTCGGTTTTCACGGGGAACTCGCCGCCGCATCCGAAGGCCGTCGGCGTCCCGGCGAGATCGGTGTCGTCCTTGATGGCGATCGGCACGCCGAGCAGCGGAGCCCGTTCCCCCGCGGCGAGTCTCCGATCCGCCTCGGCCGCCTCGGCCAGCGCCGCGTCCCGCCGCACGATCCGGAAGGCATTGAGCGTGCCCTGACTGGCCTCGATCCGGTCGAGGGCCGCGCCGGTCGCCTCCACCGCCGTGACCTCGCCCTTGACCAGCGCCGCCGCCAGCTCCGCCAGTCCGAATTCGCCAACCGGCGCCATCGTCATGTGAACCCCGTCTCCCTGCCGTACCGGGGAAACGTAGCGCGATTCTGGTCACACGTCCAATGCCTGTCACCCGACTGGTACAGGAGTGCGAGCCCGCCGAGACGCGCGTCAGGCGAGGTCTTTGGCGAGGATGTACTCGACGGCGCCCGGCGGAAAATCGGGCACCTCGCCGACGATCCGGAAGCCGTGGCCGAGATAGAACTTCGGCGACTGGAAATCCCAGGTCTCGGTCCGAGCGCGCGTGCAGCCCCGCTCCTCGGCGATCTCCTCCGCGGCGGCGAGCAGCCGGCCGCCCAGCCCGGCCCCGCGATGGTCCTCGTGCACCCAGAACATATCGATGACCAGCCAGTCCGCCCAGGTTCTCCCGGTGAGCCCGCCGATCATCCGCCCCTCTTGGACCAGATAGACCTGTACCGGCTCATCCCCTTGCTCGGGCAGCTGATTCAGCCGTTGCAACACCGGCGAATGCCGGCTGTTGTACTCGTCGAGCCGCTCCTCCAGCAATGCCAGCCGCTCCTCGCTGACCTCTGCTTCCAGCACTACCGCGGACACCGTTTCCGAATTGGTCACCGCCCCATCATGATCGCCCCTGCCGCTCGGCAGCCAGCCATTTACCGGGCCTGCGCCCGCAGCGCTGAGCGGTATAACGGCCCACGGCCGCGGCGGAATTCGCGCCCACGGGAGGTCAGTGTGGGGTAAGGCATTACCGAAGCCGTGCGTGGCGCCGTCCGGTACACGCCCCGCGACACTGTGCGCCCCGGTCGGTGGTCCGTGCGAGACTGTTGCGGTGCGGTTGTATCGGGATCATGCGGTGGTGTTGCGCCAGCACAAGCTGGGCGAGGCCGACCGTATCGTCACCCTCCTGACCCGCCAGCACGGCCTGGTCCGCGCGGTCGCCAAGGGGGTCCGGCGGACTCGCTCCAAATTCGGCGCGCGCCTGGAGCCCTTCGCCTATATCGACGTGCAACTCCACCCCGGCCGCAACCTCGACGTGGTCACCCAGGTCCACACCGTCGAATCCTTCGCCGCCGACATCGTCGCCGACTACGGCCGCTACACCACCGCCTGCGCCGTCCTCGAAACCGCCGAACGCCTGGCCGGTGAAGAGCGCGCTCCCGCGCCCCGCCTGCACACCCTCACCGCCGGAGCCTTGCGCGCCATCGCCCTCGGCCAGCGCCCCCACGAGTTGATCCTCGACGCATTCCTCCTACGCGCCATGGGTTTCGCCGGCTGGGCCCCCGCCCTCGACGACTGCGCCCGCTGCGCCACCCCCGGCCCCCACCGCGCCTTCCACGTAGCCGCGGGTGGCGCGGTCTGCGTCCACTGCCGCCCGCCGGGCGCCGCCACCCCCATGATCGGCGTCCTCGACCACATGAGCGCCCTGCACCGCGGCGACTGGTCCGGCGTCACCTCGATCCCCGACCACATGCGCCGCCAAGCCAGCGGCCTCATCGCCGCCCACTTGCAATGGCACCTGGAACGCCAACTCCGCACCCTGCCCCTCATCGAGCGCACCCGCCCGCACGAGGCGGCCGAACAGGTCGAACCCGCCGCCGCAATCGGCTGATCACCTGCGGGGTCCCCTCCGATGTGGGGAGTTCGTGGAGTTCGCGTGTGAATCCCGTGGTCGAAGTCGGGCGTGTTCCGGCGTCGGGCAGGATGGTGGGCGTGATCGGTAACCGTAAGCCCTCCACAGCACTGCGCACTGTGCGTCCGCCGTCGCCGCATCCGTCGGGGGCCACGCCGCCCGCTATTCCGGCCGAGTTCGTGCCCAAGCACGTGGCGCTGGTGATGGACGGGAACGGGCGGTGGGCGCAGGATCGGGGGCTGCCGCGGACCGCCGGGCACGAGCGGGGGGAAGCGGTGTTGATGGACACCGTGGAGGGGTGCATCGAGATCGGGGTGAAGTGGCTTTCGGCGTACGCGTTCTCCACCGAGAACTGGAAGCGGAGCCCGGACGAGGTGCGGTTCCTCATGGGGTTCAATCGCGATGTGATCCGGCGGCGGCGCGACGAGATGCACGAGATGGGGGTGCGCGTGCGGTGGGCGGGGCGGCGACCGCGGTTGTGGCGCAGCGTGATCAAGGAATTGGAGATCGCGGAGGAGCTCACGCAGGACAATACGGTGATGACGCTCACCATGTGCGTGAACTACGGCGGGCGGGCCGAGATCGCCGATGCCGCACGGGAAATCGCGCGGCGGGTGGCGGCGGGGGAGCTGGATCCGGAGAAGGTGAACGAGGCCACCGTCGCGCGCTATCTGGATGAACCGGATATGCCGGATGTGGATCTGTTCCTGCGGCCCTCGGGTGAGCTGCGGTCCTCGAACTTCCTGATCTGGCAGTCGGCGTACGCCGAATTCGTGTTCCAGCACACGCTTTTCCCGGATTTCGATCGGCGCAACCTGTGGGAGGCGTGCCTGGAGTACGCCAAGCGCGATCGCCGGTTCGGCGGCGTGAAGTGAGCGACGAGCTGACCACTGCCGAGGAGCTGCAGGCGCGGGCGGGGGCCTGCCTGCTGCGGTACGACGTCGATGTGCGCGTCGAGGACGGCGGTCTCGGATTCGAATTCGACGGCGCGCTGTGCTCGCTGCGCGCGGTCAATCTCGCGCCCGGCCTCGACGTGCTCACGCTGACCTGCGTGCTGGCCTGGGATCGCCCGCTGAAACCGCAGTTGCACAAGCGCGTTGCCGAACGCAATGCCGCGCTGCAGTTCGGTTCCATCACCGTCGTGGGCCACGACAAGCAGGCCGATGTGATCCTGCGCTACACCTTCCCGGCGGCCGGCCTGGACGACGAAGCGCTGGCGACGATGCTGCTGCTCGTGCTGTCCGGGGCCGGGCGGGCGCGGCAGGGCTTGCTGTCCTGAGGGGCCGCCGCCTCGCGGCCGGTGCACACCAGCGGGTGTGAACCTCGAAACTCGTTCAGCCGTGGGTGATTTGGCTAGCGGTGGCGCGGTAGTCCGGGAACAGCTGGGTGACGCCGCGGGCCAGGGTTTCCGGATCGGTATCGCCCAGAATGAGGTATTGCAGGATGAATCCGGGCAGCACGCCGAGCAGCGCCTTGGCCACGGCGTCGGTGTCGGCGTCCGGTGGGAGCCAGCCGACCTCGACCATGCGCTCGGCATAGTCGCGCCACAGCCGGCGGATGCCGCCGATATTGGTGCGGACGTAATCGCCGATATTGGGATCGGTGAGGGCCAGGGCCCACGCCTGGGGGATGAGCCGCACCGGACCGCCGGGGGCGCTCAGGGCGACGATGGTCTCGGCAATGGTGCGAATGAGTTCCGGGGGAGTGGGGAGCGGATCGCTGTGCACGGCTTCGCTGAGGGACGCCCGTAGGTCGACCGTGGCCTCGGTGGTGAGGGCCGAGATGATGTCGTCCTTGGACTTGAAGTAGCGGTACACCGCACCCGCGGACAGGCCGGACTCGGCGAAGACGTCCTGCATGGTGGTGGTGTGAAGGCCCTTGCGGGCGAAGCACGTTTGCGCGGCGTCGAGGATCTGCTGCCTGCGGCGTTCCAGGTGTTCTTCGCTTACTCGGGGCATGCGTCCAAAGTAAAACGAATATCCGTTCTTGACAAGCTGACAGCTGGATGTCAGGGTTGTCCCAACAAAAAGAACGAACCTTCGCTTTTTTGGAAGTGACCTGATGAACACCACAAAACGCGCCGTCGCCCTCGGGCTCGCCGCCACGCTGATCCAGGCCGTCATGCTCATCGCCTTCGCGTGGCCCGCCGCCAATATCGCCCCCCGCGACCTCCCCGTAGCCGTCGCCGGCCCGCAAGCCGCCGCGGTCGCCGACAAGCTCGCCGCCCACGATCCCGACGCCTTCGACATCCGCACCTTCGCCGACGAGCCCGCCGCCCGCGCCGCCATCGAGGACCGCGAGGTCTACGGCGCCATCATCACCGGCGCCCAGCCCCGCACCCTGATCGCCTCCGCCGCGAGCCCCGCAGTGGCCCAGCAACTTTCGGCCATGACTCAGCAGCTCTCCGGCACCGCCGCCGCCCCCGCCGAAGACGTGGTCGCCGCCGATCCGGACGACCCCCGCGGCAGCGGCTTCGGCGCCATGGTCCTCCCGCTCGTCATGTCCGGCATAGCCGCCGGCGTCCTGCTCACCCTCCTGATCCCGTCCATCCCGGCGCGCGCCCTCGGCCTGACCACCTTCGCCCTCGCCGGCGGCCTGCTCAGCATGGCAATCGTCCAGGGCTGGCTCTCCCTGATCCCCGGCAATTACCTCACCATGGCCGCCATCGCCGCCCTGGTCTCCTTCGCCGTAGCCGGAACCGTGGTTGGCCTGGCCGCCGCCCTCGGCCGCCCCGGCATCGGCCTCGCCGCCCTCACCATGCTCCTCATCGGAAACCCCTTCTCCGCAGCCACTTCCGCCCCCGAAATGCTCCCCCAGCCCTGGGGCGCCCTCGGCCAACTGCTCCCGCCCGGCGCCGCCGCCTCCCTCCTCCGCTCGGTAGCCTTCTTCGACGGCGCCGCCGCAGCCACCCCCCTGACAGTCCTCCTGACCTGGTCCGCCGCCGCCCTGGCCCTACTCGCCTTCGCCGCCCTCCGCACCCGCGAATCAACCCCGGCCCCCGAACTCGCTCCAGCCGCCTGACCCAAAACCCAACGCGCCCCGTGCAGAAACTGCACGGGGCGCGGGTTGCGTTGGGGGAGTTGGAGGTACGCCCCCGCCTCTTGATTTGGGGGTTCGGGGGCTTGCCCCCCGATTTCTCTTTGGAGGTGTGGGGGCGAAGCCCCCACGACCTAGCGTCAGCGTCTTTCAGCGCTTTCCATTGGAGCAGGGCCGGCAGGTGCCGAAGATTTCCATGGTGTGGCTGATGTCGGTGAAGCCGTGTTCGGCGGCGATGGAGTCGGCCCAGGCTTCAACGGTGGGCCCTTCCACCTCGACGGTGCTGCCGCAGTTGCGGCAGACCAGGTGATGGTGGTGGCCGGTGGAGCACTGGCGGTAGACGGATTCCCCGGAGTCGGTGCGGAGCACGTCGACCATGCCGGCTTCGGCGAGGGATTGCAGGGTGCGATACACGGTGGTCAGGCCGATGCCCTCACCGCGTTTGCGGAGTTCGTCGTGCAGTTCCTGCGCGGAGCGGAATTCGTCGATATCCGCCAGCAGGGCGGAGATGGCGCTGCGCTGGCGGGTGCTGCGGACGCCCACGGTCTTCTCGCTGCTTCCCACGGGTCACCCTTCCTCGGCGTGGGCGACGGCGTCGATCACGATGTGCGCCAGGTGTTCGTCCACGAGTTCATAGATCACTTCACGGCCGGTGCGTTCGCCGCGCACCACGCCCGCCGACTTGAGGATGCGCAGGTGCTGGCTGATCAGCGGCTGCGTCACCCCGAGCGTGTCGACCAGTTCGTGCACGCAGCGCGGTGATTCGCGTAGCTGCAGCACGATGGCGATGCGCACGGGTGCGGCGAGAGCGCGCAGCAATTCTCCCGCGGAATCGAGAATCGTGCGCGACGGCACCGCGGGCGGCATGGGCGACCGGTACGGGTACGGGTCGTGGGGGATCGCGGCCGGGGCCTCGGTCGCGACGCGGGAGCGCCGCAGAGGTGCACCGCTGTCCGTGGTCATCGGAACCAACTCCTTATTGGAAATCGATGCCAAGTATCCGTATGCACAGGTGTGCATGTCAAATAGGCGCGCGGGAATGGTCCGAAGCGCCTCCGATTCAACAGTCGGTTCCGGTCGCGATCGGCAAGGTCGGATCGAAGTACGACTCCGGCGATCGGGTGTCCGGAGTGCCGCCATATGTGCTGGGCGGGTTGCTGTAGTTGGGCGCCAGGAAACCCTCACCGCCCAGTTCGCAGTTCACCGAGTAGGCGAACCCCTTGGCGGCGCCGATCCACATTCCCTGCGAGTCGTCGGTCCACTTCTGGTCGTCGACCAGGATGTAATCGATCTGATCCCGGACTACCGAGATGATCTCGAAGTAGTCCGTCAGCTGCGGCGGGGAATCGGTATGGAAGGCATAGGCGATGAGGTAATCGGTGTGTACCACCAGGTCACCCTCCTCGTTGAGCGCGACCGTCATCGACCCGTTGACCCGTGGTTTCACCGGCAGCAACTCGTAATCGGGATGAATGCGCTCCAACAGCCACCAGGTCTTCTCCTCGTCGCCGGGTACGAGCAGCGGCCGGATATCCCGTTCGGCATGGATCGGTGCGAGCAGTCTCAGCGCCGGCTCGGCGTCGTGATAGCGGATCGTGTACGCATTGAGCCGCGACAGGGTGATCAGCAGTTTCGCGCGTTCCATGGCGTACGCGACCTGCTCCGCCGAATACCGCCCGACCGGTGCCGCCGCGGGCAGTACGATGCCCGCCTCGCCTTCGAACCACGACGCCGCGGGCGTGCCGTCGTACGGGTGATTCAGATCCACGCGGCTGGTATCGACGGTCGTCGTAGGCGCCGAGGTCGGCCGTGTCGTGGCCACCGCGCTCGCGGGATCATCGCCACCGAGCCGCGGCAGCAGGACCACTGCGACCGCCACCAGCGCCGCCACACTGCCGATCACCGCAAGGCCGATCAGGCGCTTCTTCCGCCGCTGCTCGCGCAGCGCGCGCGTTTCGGCCGCCCGTGCCCAGGCGTCGTCGAACGGTTGGAAGGGAAAATTCTGCATGGCCGACCCCCGTCGGAACTTCGTCCCTCGCCGCCGCTACCGCGCGACGCCCTCCCCGGCGGTCCGCGCTCGGCGGCCTATGCCTTTTCACTATCCCCCACGGGACCGAATGTGTCCCTCGATTCGGACCTTTCAGACGCGGCCGGGTGTGATCCACCGCCCGTCTAGGCCGAGTGGGTGTAAAACCCGTAGCACCGTGCAGATAGTCTTGAAGCAATCCCTTGCAATCTTCCGGACCGGATGGAGATATCTCGAGTGGCACCCAAGTCGAAGGTGGACACCGTCGCCAACCTCGCCAAGCGTCGGGGTCTGGTGTACCCGAGCGGCGAGATCTACGGCGGCACACGGTCGGCGTGGGACTACGGGCCGCTGGGTGTCGAGCTCAAGGAGAACATCAAGCGCCAGTGGTGGCGTTCCATGGTGACCAGCCGCGATGACGTGGTCGGCCTGGATTCCTCGATCATCCTGCCGCGCCAGGTGTGGGTGGCCTCGGGCCATGTCGCGGTGTTCAACGATCCGCTGGTGGAATGCCTCAACTGCCACAAGCGGCACCGGCAGGACCACTTGCAGGAGGCCTACGCCGAGAAGCACAAGCTCGACGACCCGGATGCGGTGTCCATGGAGCTCATCGTGTGCCCGGACTGCGGCACCGTGGGCAAGTGGACCGAGCCCAAGGACTTCAACATGATGCTGAAGACCTACCTGGGCCCGGTGGAGTCCGAAGAGGGCATGCACTACCTGCGCCCGGAGACCGCGCAGGGCATCTTCGTCAACTACAAGAACATCGAGACCACCGCGCGCAAGAAGCCGCCGTTCGGCATCGCCCAGATCGGCAAGAGCTTCCGCAACGAGATCACGCCGGGCAACTTCATCTTCCGCACCCGCGAGTTCGAGCAGATGGAGATGGAGTTCTTCGTCAAGCCCGGTGAAGACGAGCAGTGGCATCAGTACTGGATCGACACTCGCATGGCCTGGTACACCGACCTGGGCATCGATCCGGAGAACCTGCGCCTGTACGAGCACCCGAAGGAGAAGCTCTCGCACTACTCCACCCGCACGGTGGACATCGAGTACCGCTTCCGCTTCCAGGGCAGCGAGTGGGGTGAGCTGGAGGGCGTCGCCAACCGCACCGACTTCGACCTGAAGACTCATTCCGAGCATTCGGGGCAGGACCTGAGCTTCTTCGACCAGAACACGGGCGAGCGCTACACCCCGTTCGTGATCGAGCCCGCGGCCGGTCTGACCCGCTCGCTGATGGCGTTCCTGGTGGACGCCTACAACGAGGACGAGGCGCCGAACGCCAAGGGCGTCATGGAGAAGCGCACGGTGCTGCGCCTGGATCGCCGCCTGGCTCCGGTGAAGGCCGCCGTGCTGCCGCTGTCGCGCAATGCCGATCTGTCGCCCAAGGCCAAGGATCTGGCCGCTCAGCTGCGCAAGAACTGGAATGTCGAATTCGATGATTCCGGGGCGATCGGCCGACGCTACCGTCGTCAGGACGAGATCGGCACCCCGTTCTGCATCACCGTGGACTTCGACACCCTCGAGGATCACGCGGTCACGGTGCGCGAGCGGGACTCCATGGCGCAGGAGCGGATCGCTCTAGATCAAGTAGAGGGCTACCTGGCCGCCCGTCTCATCGGCGCCTGAGAACGGGTCGGCAACGACCTGAGAGTTGCATTCAGAAAAGACCGGTCAATGCCTGACCGGTCTTTTCTTTATTCATCTGCCCCCGAAATTTGGGGCGCTAAAGCGTAATTCAGGTATCGCACTACTCGTGTTAACGACCCATGACCGGCGCACTATGGAATAGGTGTATGGGCAACGGCGCTCTTCGCTGTAGCTCGATTCTGCCGAGGTGAGTCATGAGCGAGCGTGTTACTGGCCCCCGCTCGGGGCTGCAATGGGTCTCATTGGGGGACACCGGATCATCTTGTCCAGCCGCCCGGTCCACGGTAGCGGCTTTTCGATCTTGGGCTGAATCCTTTCTGACCCGTCCCAGTGACGAACTGGGTCGAGACGGGCCCGTGTGCCCGTATGTCCGGCCGTCCATGCGGCGCGATCTGCTGTGGCTGGCGCAGGTCCCGGCCGCGGAGCCGCGGCCCATGTGGGTACGGGCGATCATCAAGGACGCACTGGAGGTTTATCCCGAACTGCCTACGGGGAACGGCAGTTCCACCTCCGTGTTGCGCGCATTGATCACGGTGTTCCCGAACCTTACCGACTATTCACTCATCGATGAGATCCACGAAGAATTCAAGAGCAAATTCGTGGAACAGGGAACGATGCTCGGGCAATTTTACCCGGGTTGCGATCAGCCGGGCTTGTGGAACAAGGATTTTCGGCCATTGGACGCGCCGCTGCCCATGTTGGTGGTGCGTTCGATGATGACAACCGATTTCCCGTTCCTGCTCGGTAAGCCGGAATGGATGAACGCGTACGTGCGCAAGTTCGCACCCATGGTGCCCGCGCATGTGCGAGCGGTCATGGTGGGGCGCTTGACCTCTCGCCCCGACACCTGGGTGCCGGCGTACGAGGAACAGCCCGAAGACGACTGCTCGCCCGCGACCCGGTGAGGTGTCATGACCCGCGAACTGGCGGCGGAGCAGACCGCCACGGTATTCCCGTTGTCCCCGGCGCAGCTGGGGATGTGGTACGCGCAGCAGCTGGATCCGAGCGTGCCGCTCTCGGAGGCCCAGTACATCGACATGCGCGGGCCCCTGGACCTGCCCGCCCTGCGCCGCGCGGCCGTGATTGCCGGACGTGAATTCGGTTCGGGCGTGCTGCGGCTGGTGGATATCGACGACCGGCCGTACCAAATGGTCGATCCGAATATCGAACCGGCGGTGGGATTCCTCGACTTGCGCGACCGGCCCGAACCGGTGGCGGCGGCCCTGGAATGGATGCGCGCCGATGTCGCCGCGCCCATCGACCTGCTCGGTGCGCGCACCGGACTGACCACGGTGCTGCGGGTGGGCGAGGACCGTCATCTCTGGTACACCCGCGGCCATCACATCCTGATCGACGGCTTCGGCTCGGTCACCATGCTCTACCGCGTGGCGGAGCTCTACAACGCCGCCGTCCGCGGCGAGCAGGCCCCGCCCGGCACGGCCGCCTCCCTGCTGGAGGTCCACGAAGCCGAAATGGCCTACCGCGAATCGTCGCGATTCACCACCGACCAGCGCTACTGGAACGAGATCACCGCCGGCATGCCGGACCGCTGCAGCCTGGTCTCCGCCACCGCACCCGCCTGCGCCCTGGCCCGCGAGGCCCGCGCCCAGCTCCCCGAGCAGACCGCCGCACACCTGGAGAGTGCGGCGCGCCGCTTCGAAACCAGCTCGGCCACCCTCGTCATGGCCGCCGTGGCCCTCTACTACGCCCGCATGACCGCGACCGAGGACGTGGTCCTGAGCCTCCCGGTCTCCGGCCGCACCACGGCCATGCTGCGCCGCTCCGGCGGCATGATCGCCAATGTGGTGCCGCTGCGCGTGCGGGTGCCGCGCGACGGAACCGTCGGCGAGGTCCTCGACGCCATCCGCGTCGCCGCCTCGGGAGCCTTGCGGCACCAGCGATTCCGCCACGAGGACATGCGCGCGGGTGTGCCCGGTCAAACGGAAACCGCTGCGGTGGAAACGCTTCCGGCGGATGCCGCCGGGCCAGGCGAGACCGGCTCAACAGCGCACCCGGCAGATTCAGTGGCGGGACCGGCCGGTGCCGCCGCGCGCCCGGGCGGGGTGGCCCAGACTGGCGAAGCAGCACAGTCTGGCGGGGCGGCACGGTCTGGCGGGGCGGCACGGTCTGGCGGGGCGGCACGGTCTGGCGGGGCGGCTCAGTCTGGCGGGGCGGCTCAGTCTGGCGGGGTGGCCCGGTCCGGCGAAGCAGGACAGTCCGGTGGGGCGGCTCAGTCTGGCGGGGCGGCTCAGTCTGGCGAGGCAGCAAAGTCTGGCAGAGCGGCCCAGTCCGAGGAGGCGGAACTGCCGGGCGAGGCGGCATTGCAGGGCGCGGCAGCATTGCAGGGCGCGGCAGCGGCGCGGCCGGAGGCCGAGACCGCGGGCGGGCCCGAGTTCGGGCGGGGACTGGTCGGGCCGGTCATCAACGTCATGTTGTTCCCGGCGGGCATCGACTTCGCGGGGCTGGAGTCGAGCCTGCACGTGGTGACATCCGGGCCGATCGAGGACCTGTTCGTCAACTTCTATCAGCACGGGTCGGATGCGCCGATCCATGTCGATTTCGCGGCGAATCCTCGCCTGTACGACGAGGATTCGCTTGGCAGGCATCACCGGCGCTTTCTGGCGCTGCTGGATTCGCTGCTCTCGGCCGAGGCGGATACGCCGCTCGGCGGGCTGGAATACTGCACCCCGGATGAGAAACGGCTTCTCGCGGGTACGCATGGTGCGCCTGCGCCGCAGTCGCGGCTGCTGCCCGAGATCCTGGCGGCCGGGTTGAAGCAAGCAGGCCGGGATGGCGTGGCCGTGGTGTGCGGTGACCGGCAGTTGACCTACGGTCGACTCGACGCACTCTCGAATCGGCTGGCACGCAGGCTGTTGCGCGCTGTCGAGCTGCCCTCGGAGGGGGCGGTGGAGCCGGAATCCGCTGGGCCGGAGGGGCTTCATCTCGGAGGCGAGGAGATGGGGTCGAACGGCGCGACCGGTCGGCCGGGGGCAGCCGGCCTGTCTGGGGTGAATCGCGTGCGGAGCGTCGCACTCGGCCCGGAATCCACTGTCTTGCTGGCACTTCCTCGTTCGATTGAGGCGATGGTGGCGCTGTGGGCGGTGGCGAAGACGGGTGCCGCCTTCGTGCCGATCGGGGACGGCATGCCCGGGGAGCGCGTTGCGCGGATCGCTGCCGAATGCGGTGCGCGAATAGGATTGACGTTCGAGAAGTCTGTCGCGGACCTGCCCGAATCGGTGCGGTGGCTCGCACTCGACGATCTGCTGGATTCGGGTGCATCCGATCCGCTTGATGCGCCGCTCGTCGCGGGAGAGCTGAATGGCCCGGCGCGGGTGGAGAATCCGGCCTACATCGTGTTCACGTCGGGTTCCACCGGCACGCCCAAGGGTGTCGTGGTGACGCATGCCGGGCTGGCCGGGTTGGCGGCTGCGATCGTGGATGCGTATCGGGTCACGCCCGGTTCGCGAGTCCTGCAATGCCTGAACCCGAGTTTCGATGCCTCGGTGCTGGAGTGGCTGATGGCGTTCGCCTCGGGCACGACACTGGTTGTGGCGGACTCGGATCCGGTGCTCGGGCCCGACTTGGCGCAACTGGTGCGGGAATATGGGATCACGCAGGTGTGCTCGACGCCCGCCGTGCTGTCCACGCTGGAACCGGATGCGCTGGACGGGGTGCGGGCGGTGTCCTCGGGTGGTGAGCCGACGCCGCCGGATATCGTGGCGCGCTTCGGGGTTGGGCGGGATCTGCTGAATTCGTACGGGCCCAGTGAGACCACGGTGGCCGTGACGTACACCAAGGGCTTGGCGCCGGGGGAGAACGCGGGCATCGGCGATCCGATTCCGGGTGCGGGGATGCTGGTGCTGGACCGCTGGCTGCGGCCGGTGCCGACCGGTGTCGCCGGGGAGTTGTATGTGACCGGGCCGGGTGTGGCGCGTGGGTACGCGGGGCGGCCGGGGCTGACCGCCGAGCGGTTCCTGCCTGCGCCTTGGGGTCCGGCGGGCGCCAGGATGTATCGCACCGGAGATCTGGTGCGCTGGACCGAATCCGGTGTGCTCGAGTATGTCGGGCGCGGGGACTTCCAGGTCAAGCTGCGCGGTATGCGCGTCGAACTCGGTGAGATCGACGCGGCGCTGAACACCCATCCGGCTGTGGAGATCGCGGTGACGGTGGCGCGGCCCGCCCCGAGCGGCGGCACCATGCTGGCCGCGTATGTCGTCCCCCATGCGGGCGTCACCGTCAGCGAGCCCGACCTGCTCGATCATGCGACCCGCCGCCTCCCGCCGTACATGGTGCCCGCCACCGTGACGGTTCTCGGCGCGCTCCCGCTCACCGCCAACGGCAAGGTGGACCGGCGCGCGCTGCCGGAACCCGTGGTGCGCCAACCGGTTCGCGCACGTGCGGCCGAATCCGAGACCGAGCGCACCCTCTGCGCCCTCTTCGCCGAAGTGCTCGGCACCCCGGACATCGGCCCGGACACATCGTTCTTCGCCCTCGGCGGCGATTCGATCATGGCCATCACCCTCGTCACGCGCGCCCGCGCAGCCGGTCTGGTCTTCTCCGCCCGCGAGGTCTTCGAACACCGCACTCCCGCCGCCCTGGCCGCGGTCGCCGATCAACTGGAGGACCGCACCGAGCGACTCCCGGAACTCCCCGGCGGCGGCATCGGCCGCCTGCCCCTCACCCCCATCGCCGCCTGGCTGCTGGCCCGCCCCGGCTGGGAACATTTCGCCCAATCCATGGTGGTGCGACTCCCGTCCGGCATCGAACCGGACGCCTTGCGTCACACGGTTCAAGCCCTCGTCGACCGTCACGACATGCTTCGCGCCCGCATCGTGGAAACCACCGCCGGGCTCGAATTCGAGGTTCCGCCACCGCATATGGCCGACGCCGCCGACCTGATCACCAGGCGCGGCTGGACCGCTGCCGAGACCGACCACGTAGAGCGCGAACTCGCCGCCGCAGTTCTCCGCCTGGATCCGCGCGCGGGCCGCATGCTCGCCCTGACCTGGCTCGACGCCGGCCCCGAAGCTTCCGGCCGACTCCTGATCGCGGTGCACCACCTCGCCTGCGACGCCGTCTCCTGGCGAATCCTCCTGCCCGACCTCATGTCCGCCTGGGCGCAGACCTCGGCCGGGACGACGCCCGACCTGGACGCGACCGGAACCTCCATGCGCACTTGGGCGCACGCACTCCACCGCCTCGCAACAGCATCCGAGGCACCCGGAGCCGCGGTGGCCCCTGAGGGATCCGAGGCTCTCGCGGCACCGGAAAGACTCGAAGCTCCTGCGGCAGCGAAAGCTGCTACGGCTCCCGGCGCTCCCAAGGAATCCGGATCCCCGGAAGCGTCCGAGACGCCCGAGGCGTCCAGAGTTGCTGCAACGCGCGGGGTTGCGGAGGGTTCCGGAGTTCTCGAAGCGCCCGAGGCTGTCGAGACATCCGGTGCTTCCGAGGAACTGGAGGCACCCGAAGCTCCTGATGCTGCCGGAGCTCCGGCGGCGGGCGCAGGAGATGTCCTACAGCGGCCTGTGCGGGCTGTGGACGAGTTGGGCGGGACTGAGGCTATACCGGACGCCGTCCCGGTGGCTGTGGGCGCAGCGGACCGTGTGGGCGTTCCGGACTGGCCGCTGGACGAATTCGGGTATTGGCGCGAGGTTCTGGCTCCGGATGCGGTGCTGGGGCGGCGGCGGTTGGATCCGGCGGTGGATACGCACCGCGCGGCCGGGCGCATCGAGGTCGAGGTGCCTGCTGCGGAAACTGCCGCCTTGGTTGGGTGGATTGCCGCCGCGTACCGGTGTGGCGTGGAGGATGCGCTGCTCGCGGCACTCGCTTTGGCATTGGCGCGGTGGCGCGCGGGGCGTGGGCAATTCGCGGCTGCGGCAAGCGAGACCCTGGTGGCGGTCGAGCGGCATGGGCGGGATGAGGCCGCCATCCCGGGCGCGGATCTGTCACGGACGGTGGGCTGGTTCACCGCGCAGGTGCCCGTCCGGCTTGGGCCGGTTGTGGCGGGCGAGGTGATCCCGGCGGGTCCGGACACCGGCCGGACCGCGGACTTCATGTCGGTGGCCGGTGTCGCGGAATCGGATTCGGCGCGATCGCGGTTCGGGTCTGCCGAAGGCGCGTTGAAGCTGGTCAAGGAGCAGTTGCGGGCCGTGCCGCGGGGTGGGTTCGGGTTCGGGCTGTTGCGGTATCTGAATCCGCGGACGGCGGGGGAGCTGGCTGAGTTGGGTGAGCCGCAGGTGGGGTTCAACTATCTCGGGCAGTTGCCGGATGTGGCGGCCGAGGCGGATTGGGTTCCGGTGTCGATGGCCGATCGGCTGGGCGGGCACGCGGACCCGGAGATGCCGCTGGCGGCGGTGGTCTCGGTGGATGCCGTGACGTTGGAATCCGAGCGGGAGCAGCGGATTCGAGCCGTATGGCAGTTCGCGGCGGACGCCGTGGACCGTGCCGAGGTGGAAGAGCTGGCACGGGAATGGGTTTCGGCGGTCGGGGAGATCGCCGAGCTGGCGGCGACGGAGGAGGCCGGCGGGTTCACGCCGAGCGATCTGCCGCTGCTGGATACGACACAGGCCGAGATCGAGTCGTGGGAACGCGATTACGCGCGCCTGGACGATGTGTGGCCGTTGACGCCGTTGCAGCGCGGGCTGATGTTCCAGGCCCAGCTGGCGGCGGGCGATTCCGACGGGTACTCGGTGCAGGCCGTGATCGATGTGGCGGCCGACCTCGATATCGAACGACTGCGAGCCGCCGCCGAGGCGCTGGTGCGCCGCCATGACGTGCTGCGCGCAGGGTTCGTCCAATCCGGTGATCGCGCAGTGCAGGTGATCGCCGCGCAGGTGCCGGTGCCGTGCGAGTACCGCGAGGCGTTCGGCGCGTCCGCGGCCGAACTCGATGAGATCGCCGCGGCGGAGCTGCGCAAGCCCTTCGCGGTCGACCAACCACCGCTCATCAGGTTCCTGTGCATCGCGCTGGGGGAGCGCAGGTTCCGGCTGGTCATCACCAACCATCACCTGATCCTCGACGGCTGGTCCATGCCGCTGCTGTTCGCCGAACTCATCGGCCTGTACGAAACCGGCGGAGCAGCAGAGGGATTCGGATCAACGGTCCCATTCCGGCGCTACCTGGAATGGCTGTCCTCCCGTGACACCGACAAGGCGCGCCAAGTCTGGTCGCGCGCCCTGACCGATCTGGAAGGCCCGACCCTGGTCGCTCCGACCGCGCCGCGCGCCGGTGCCGCGACCGCCCCTGTCGCACACGAGGTCCCACTGCCCGAAGGCTTGTCCGAACGACTGCGCTCGACGGCCGCCGACTGCCAGGTCACAGTCAACACGATCGTGCAGGCAGCCTGGGCCCTCCTCCTCGGCGAACTCACCGGCTCCGCCGATATCGTCTTCGGTGCAACGGTTTCCGGCCGTCCGCCGGAACTCCCCGGCGCCGAACGCATGATCGGCATGCTGGTGAACACCGTCCCCGTGCGCATCACGCTGAACCCGGCCGAGCCGATCGCCGCCCTCCTGTCCCGCATCCAACGCGAACAGGCCGCCCTGGCCGAACACCAATTCCTCGGCCTGGACGAAATCCACGCCGGCACCGCCCTCGGCCCCCTCTTCGACACCGCCACCGTCTTCGAGTCCTACCCGGTCGACGCCGCCTCCCTCACGGCGGCTACCCGCCAGGCCCAACTCTCGGTAACCGGCATCCAAGCCCACGACGGCACCCACTACCCCCTCTCCCTGGCCGCCTACTCCACCGACGGCCTCCGCCTGGAACTCACCCGTTCCCCCCGCTATTTCGATTCCACCCGAGCCGATTCCATCGCCGCCGGCCTGGCCCACCTCCTCCAGGCCCTCACCGCGGACCCGCACCGCCGCACCGGCCAACTCCGCAGCACCGACCCGGTCGACACCCCGTCGATCACCCACGGTGCACGCGGCCACCACATCCGGCTGCTCCCCGACCTGCTGGCCGCCGGCGAACTGCCCGACACGCCTGCCGTCCTGACGACGCGCCCGGACCTGGATCCGGGACTTCGGAGTCTCCTCGCGGCCTCCGCCGCTCTGGCCGACGACCGTGGCTCACAGGCCAGCGGTGACCTGCCGGGCATGGGTGAGCTGGCGGGCGTGGGTGAGCTGCCGGACGGGGGTGGCCTCGCCGACAGTGGCCCTGGGAGAGGAAGTCATCTCCCGCTCACGACCGGTGCTGCAAGCCATGGTCAGGAGAGTGAGTGCATCCCGGTCGAGGATCAGGCACCTGACGGTGATCCGGGTCTCTGCGCAGGGTCCGGCACTGCCGCCGAACGCACGGCACATCCTGACCTCGATCCGGTAAGCGCGGGTCTCGCGCAGGACGCAGCCCAGTTCACTCCTGGCGAGCCGCCCGTCGGTGATGTTCTTTCACCGACGGCCGCGCTGACCTACCGGCAGCTGGATGTTCTTTCGAACCGGCTGGCGCGCTTGCTGATCGGTGCGGGCGCCGGGCCCGAGCGCGCGGTGCTGGTGGGTTTGCCGCGCTCGGCGGCGGCCATGGTGGCCATCTGGGCCATCGCGAAGACCGGTGCGGCCTTCGTGCCGGTGGACATCGCTCAGCCCGCTGCTCGTACGGCCGCGATCGCCGCGGAATGCGGTGCGGTTCTGGGTATTACGACATCGGGTATCGGGACCGCCGCGGAGTCAGGTGAATCGGGCGAGTCGACGGCGCCGGTGGGAACCCGGCGTTCGGCCCGGGCCGCGTCGGAGGGCATGCGGTGGATCGTGCTCGACGATCCGGCGGTCATCGGCGAACTCGGCTCTGTACCGGGCGATCCCGTCACCGATGCCGAGCGGCCGGGCCGCCTGCGCCCGGAGCACGCGGCGTACGTGGTCTTCACCTCGGGCTCGACCGGAACCCCGAAGGGTGTCGTCGTCACCCACGCGGGTCTGGCGAATTTGGTGGCCGCGACGGCCGATTCCTGCCGGATCGACCGTCAGGCGCGGGTGCTGCACTGCCTCAACCCGGCCTTCGACGCCGCGATCTCGGTGTGGCTGACCACTTTCGCGGTCCGCGCGACGCTGGTCGTGTCCCCGCCGGAAGCCAATGCGGGTGCGGAACTCGCGGCGGCGATCGCGGAAGGCGCTGCGACACATCTCATCTGCACGCCCTCCATGCTGGGCACACTCGATGTCGCCGACCTCGAGGGCATTCGCTCCATCGCGACCGGCGGCGAAACCTGCCCGCCCGCCCTCGTCGCCCGCCTGGGCGAGGGACGCCATTGGGTGAACACTTATGGTCCGGCGGAGGCCACGGTCGCCGCGACCTACAGCGACCCGATGACCCCGGAGACCGCGTCCATCATCGGCCACCCGCTGCCGGGCACGACATTGCTCGTCCTGGACAACTGGCTGCGCCCGGTCCCGCTGGGCGTGGTCGGCGAGTTGTACGTGCGTGGCCCGGGCGTGGCTCGCGGCTACTCCGCGCGTCCCGATCTCACCGCCGCTCGATTCGTCCCGGATCCGTACTCCGCCGGTCAGCGAATGTACCGAACGGGCGATTTGATGCGCTGCACGCCAACGGGTTTCGAGTACGTCGGGCGCACCGACTTCCAGGTGAAGATCCGCGGCATCCGCGTCGAGCCCGGCGAGGTGGACGCGGTTCTGCTGACGCACCCGCAGGTGGAGTCGGCCGTCACCATCGCGCACCGAACCACCCTCGGCGTCATGGCGCTGTGCTCGTACGTCACGCTGTCCGGCGACAGTGCCGGACCGGATTCGTTCCCGGCGGCCGAGGCGGCGTCGCCGGTGCGGCCGCAGCGGTCGGCGGCCGCGAGCCGACTGCAAACGTGGATCGCGGGGCGGCTGCCGCGATATCTGGTGCCGTCGAGCATTCAGGTGCTGGATGAGCTGCCTCGGACAGGCAGCGGGAAGGTCGATCTGCGGGCCTTGCCGGAACCTGTTCTGGCGCAGGCGGAATACGTCGCGCCCGCCGGGGCCGAGGTGCTGATCGCGGAGACCTTCGCCGAGGTGCTGGGGCAGGAGCGGGTCGGCGCGCGGGACGACTTCTTCGCGCTGGGCGGGGATTCGCTGATCGCCACGCGGGTTTCGGCTCGGTTGAGTGCGGCATTGCAGGTCGCTGTTCCGGTGCGGCTGCTTTTCGAGGCCCCGGTGGTCGCGGAGTTGGCGCGGCGGCTGGCCGGTGCGGAAGCCGGAGCGGTGGAGCCGGTGCTGAGGCGCGGGGTGCGGCCGGATCCGGTGCCGTTGTCCCCGGCTCAGCAGCGGATGTGGTTCGTCAATCGATACGACCCGGAGTCGCCCGCGTACAACGTGCCCGTGGCGCTGCGGCTTTCGGGGCGGCTGGATCAGGCTGCGCTGCGCAATGCCTTGCGTGATGTGATCGAGCGGCACGAGACGCTGCGGACGGTGTACCCCGATGTCGACGGCGTGGGCGGACAGCGGGTGCTGACCGTGGACCAGGTTCCGCTGGATCTCGAACCGGTGCCGGTCACGCTGGAGGAGCTGCCCGGTGCGGTAGTTCGCACGGTGACAGCGGGATTCGATGTCACCGCCGCGGTTCCCTTGCGGCTGCGGCTGTTCCGAGTCGCACCGGATGAGCATGTGATCGTGCTGGTCGCGCATCATATCGCCACGGACGGGTTTTCCATGGCGCCGTTGACGCGGGATGTTGCCGCGGCGTATGCGATTCGCGCCGAGGGGCTGACCCCGGCATGGGAGCCCTTGCCGGTGCAGTACGCCGACTATGCGGTGTGGCAGCACGCCAGGCTCGGCGCCGAAGCCGATCCGGAATCGCTGCTGGCACGGCAGATCGGGTACTGGTCGCGGACCTTGTCCGGGATTCCGGACCACCTGGAGTTGCCGACGGATCGGCCGCGGCCCGCGCGAGCCTCGCATCGGGCGGGGGAGCGGACCACCCGGATGGATGGCGCGCTCACGAACGCGATCGAGCGGATTGCCCGGTCCCATCGTGCGACGCCGTTCATGGTCGTGCACGCGGCGCTGGCGGTGGTGCTGGCGCGGCTGAGCGGGACCTCGGACGTTGTCATCGGCACTCCGGTGGCCGGGCGCGGACGGCGCGAACTCGACGATCTGGTCGGAATGTTCGTGAATACGCTGGTGCTGCGCACCGGAATTCGCGCCGGCGAGAGCTTCGGCGAATTGCTGGATCGGGTGCGCGACGGTGATCTCGCCGCGTTCGAGCAGGCCGATGTGCCGTTCGAACGGCTGGTGGAGGTGCTCGCCCCGGTGCGGTCGGAGGCGCGGCATCCGCTCGTGCAGGTCATGCTGGTGTTCCAGAACCTGGTGATTCCCGAGCTGGAATTGCCGGAGCTGACCGTCGCTCCGCTGGAACTGCCGCAGACCAACAGCCGGTTCGATCTGAGCCTCACCGTGATCGGCACGGCGGACGGTCTCGAGGTGCGCTGCGTCTACGCCACCGACCTGTTCGACGAGGATACGGTCGGAGCGCTCGCCGATCGGCTGCTGCAGCTGCTCACGGCAGTCACCGATGAGCAGGAGTCGCCGGTCGGCGATATCGATCTGCTCACCGCCGCCGAACGAGACGAACTACAGGTCGCGGTGCCGCCCGCAGCGGCGCCGCGCACGCTGGCCGAGCTCATGGCGGATGCCGTCGCGTCCAACCCGGACGGTGTCGCGGTTGTCTGCGGTGACCGGCAGCTGACCTACCGGGAGCTCGATGCGCGCGCCGAACTGCTGGCCGCACAACTCGCTCGCGCCGGTGCGGGGCCGGAAACGCTGGTGGCCGTGGGCATCCCACGCTCGATCGAATCCATTCTCGCGGTGTGGGCGGTCGCCCGCACCGGAGCGGCCTTCGTGCCGGTGGATCCGGCCTACCCGCCCGACCGCATCGCCCGCATTATCGACGTCTCCGGCGTCCGTCTCGGCCTGACGGTCGCCGCCCAGCGCGACCGGCTGCCGGGCACCGTGGAGTGGTGGTGCCTGGACGAGCAGGTCATGGACGGGCCCGCCGCACGGTCCAGTGCGGACTTCGAGAAGTATTCGCGGACAACACGTCCGGAGAATCCGGCCTACGTCATCTTCACCTCCGGTTCCACCGGCGCGCCCAAGGGCGTCGTGGTCACTCACGCGGGGGTGGCGAATCTGGCTGTGGCGCAGCGCGAACGCGACGGCATCAACCGGGATTCGCGCGTACTGCACGTCGCCTCACCGAGCTTCGACGCCTCGGTGCTCGAGCTGCTGATGGCGGTGAGCGCGGGCGCGACGCTCGTGGTCGCGCCGCCCACCGTGTTCGCCGGCCCCGACCTGGGCGAACTCCTGGCCCGCGAGCACGTTTCGCACATCGGCATCACGCCGTCGGCCCTGTCGACGGTGGATCCGGCCGGGCTGGACGCGCTGCGCATGATCATTACCGGCGGCGAGCCCTGCCCACCGGAGCTGGTCGCGGCCTGGGCCGCACCGGGACGCCTGCACTTCAACGATTACGGCCCGACCGAGGCCACCGTATGGGCCACCGGCAGTGCGCCGCTGCGCCCGGGCGATCCGATCACCATCGGCGAGCCCGCGCCCGGCCTGCGAGCGCTGGTGCTGGACGACCGCTTGCGCCCGGTCCCCGACGGCGTGGTCGGCGAGCTGTACCTGGCGGGAATCGCCTTGGCGCGCGGCTACTACGGACGCGTCGATCTCACCTCGGCACGATTCGTCGCCGATCCGTTCGCGGCCGGTGAGCGCATGTACCGCACCGGTGATCTGGTGCGGCGGCGGGCCGGGAACCTGGAATACCTGGGCCGCACCGACACTCAGGTGAAGTTGCGCGGGTTGCGCATCGAACTGGGCGATGTCGAAGCGGCGCTCACCGCCGAACCCGGCGTCGCGCATGCGGTCGCGCTCGTGCGCGAGGACGACCGCGGCGGCATGCTGGTCGGCTACGTGGTGCCCGAGCCGAGCGGGCGAAACACCGTGGCGCCCGAATCGAGCGAGGCGATCGACCCGAATCGGCTGAAGAAGGCCGTGGCACAACGACTCCCGTCGTATATGGTGCCTGCCGCCATCGTCGTGCTGGACGACCTGCCCCGCACCGCGAACGGAAAACTGGACCGCGACGCCCTGCCCGCCCCGCACCTCGCGAGCGGTGACCGGCAGCCTCCCGCGGGCCCGGAGGAAGAGGCGGTGGCGGCCGTCTTCGCCGAGGTGCTCGGCATCGAACAGGTCTGGCGCGACGACGATTTCTTCGCGCTCGGCGGCAATTCGCTCATCGCCACCCGCGTGGTCGCCCGGCTCGGCGCGACCTTGGAGACCGCCGTACCGGTGCGCGCCCTCTTCGACGCGCCGACCGTGGCGGAACTGGCCGCCCTGCTCACTTCCGGGGCCGCCACCGGTCGCCCCCGGCTCGGCCCACGCCCGCGCCCGGATCGAATCCCCTTGTCGGCGGCGCAGCAACGCATGTGGTTCCTGAACCGCTACGACCCCGGTTCGCCGATCTACAACATCCCGGGCGCGTTCGAAATCGAAGGGCCGCTGGACGTCACGGCCCTGTGCGCGGCCGTCGACGATGTGGTGGAGCGGCACGAGACCCTGCGGACCATCTATCCGATCGGCCCGGAAGGCCTGCCGTACCAGGAGATCCTTCCCGCTGTACCGGGTCTCACGCCGATCACCGAAATCGAAGTCGGCACAGCGGAGATCGGTGAAGTACTGACCACACAACTCGCACGCGGATTCGACATCACCCGGGAAGTTCCCCTGCGCGTCTGCATCCTGCACACGGCTCCGGAGCGCACGGTTCTCGCGCTCGCGGTGCATCACATTGCCGCCGACGGTTGGTCCATGGCCCCGCTGGCGCGAGATGTGCTGTGGGCCTACGCGGCCCGCACGGCCGGAGCGCAGCCGCAGTGGCAGCCGCTGCCACTGCAATACGCCGATTACGCACTGTGGCAGCGGGAATTGCTCGGCGCCGACGACGACCCCGCCGGCCTCGCGCACGAACAGCTGGAGTTCTGGCGCGACCGCCTCGCCGGTCTGCCCGAAGTCCACGCCCTGCCCACCGACCGGGAACGTCCGGCCCTGCCTTCCGGTATCGGCGATCGTATCGAATTCGCCATTCCGGCAACGGTTCACGACCGGCTGCAAGTCCTGGCGCGGTCACACGGTGCCAGCCCGTTCATGGTGATGCACGCGGCACTCGCGATCCTGCTGGCGCGACTCTCCGGTCGGCCCGATATCGCCATCGGCTCGGTGGTGGCCGGTCGCGGCGACGGCGAACTCGACGATCTCGTCGGCATGTTCGTGAATACGGTGGTGCTGCGCTCCCGCATCGACGCCACCGCCGATTTCCGCGCCACCCTCGCCGCCACCAAACAGGATGACCTGGCCGTCTACGGCAATATGGACCTCCCATTCGAACGCCTGGTGGAGGCGTTGGCGCCGGTGCGCTCCACCGCGCACCACCCGCTGTTCCAGGTGCTGCTCGCCTTCCAGAACCTGCAAACCGCGCGAACCGAACTGCCCGGCTTGGCAATTCGCCCGCTGGATGCACCCGCGCCCGGCTCCAAGTTCGATCTCGAATGGATGCTGGCCGAACAGTTCGGTGAGACCGGCGCACCGGCGGGCATCACGGCATCGCTCACCTTCGCCACCGACCTGTTCGACCGATCGACCGCCCAGTCCATGACCGACGGATTCGTCGCTCTCCTCACCGCATTGGCTGCGACCCCGGAGGCCCCGGTCGGCGATCTCGAGACTCCCGGCCACCGGCTGCCGCCGCTCACCGTGAAGATTCACGATGAGCACGGCCCCGTAATGAAGACCCATCCGCGAGCCCCGGAACCCGCACGCGTCTACCGCGCCCCGCGCAACGAGGTCGAACACACCCTGGCCGCCGCCTTCGAAACCATCCTGGAAGCCCCCCGAATCGGCATCGACGACAACTTCTTCGAGATCGGCGGCAACTCCATGGCGGCCGTCCAACTGGTGACCCTGGTGCGCGAGCAGACCGGCATCCCCATGCCCCTGCAATGGATGTTCCTCGATCCCACCCCGGCCGCCCTGGCCATCCGGCTCGCTCAGGCCGCCGAACAACCCGATGTGGAACCGTCCATGCGCGTCCTGCTGCCCATGCGCCCGACCGGCAGCGGCCCGGCCGTGTTCTGCGTGCACCCGGCGGTCGGATTGGCCTGGTGCTACGGCGGATTGGTGCAGTACATCGACCGCTCGCACGCCGTCTACGGCCTCCAGTCCCCGGGTGTCACCGATGGCGGCAGCGCCGACCGCACCGTGCGCGATCTGGCCGTCCGCTATGTGGAGGAGATCCGCCGCGTCCAGCCGCACGGTCCGTATCACCTGCTCGGCTACTCCGCGGGCGGCCCGCTCGCGCACGCCATGGCGGTCGAATTGCGCCGCCGCGGTGAGCAGGTGCCCTCGCTGATCATGATGGATGCGCGCGCCGATGTCGCCATCCCCGACGAGTCCGCCATCCCGCCGCTGTCCATGCTGCTCGCCGAGTTCGGCGGTATCGACATCCCGCCGGAATTCGAGGACATCACTCCCGCCCGCGCCGCCGACCTCCTGGCGGCCTCCGGAATCTCCTTCTCCGCCACCGAAATCGACCACCTCTACAGCGATCTGCGACACCTGCTGCGCCAGATCGCCGAGCACCGCCCCGAGGTCTTCGACGGCGACCTGCTGTTCGTCACCGCCTCCGGCAATACCGACCCCACGCCCAATGTCAGCACCTGGCGGCCCTACATCGCAGGCGCGATCGACGACCACCCGGTCGAATTCGGTCACAACCAACTGGTCACCCCGGAGGCGCTGGCGCTCATCGGACCCCTGGTCGACGAGTATCTGCGCCGCTGACCACCCCCGGCCACCGCCGTGACAGGCGTACCGTGGTGGCCGGTCCGGCAGAACTCACACCCAGGCCGAAATGAGGCCGGGAGTCCTGCGCGAAACCCGCTGGGACATACCCGGCCTGGGGAAGAATGGGCCGTGATGGCCGGGAAGTTACGGAAGGTCGAGCTGTGTCGGTGAACGGTAAGGGTCGGCTGCTGGGTGCGGCAGCGGTGGGTCTGGGGGCGCTCGGCGCCGGCGAGCTGGTCGCCGCCGCCCGGGGCGGTTCGATGATCGACGGGGTCGGCCGGGTTCTGGCCGATACCGCGCCGGTGCAGGTGGTCGAGGCGACCGTTGCCAGGGCGGGCGAACACGACAAGGAGACCGCTCGCGCCGGAGTGGCCCTCGGCGCCGTCGCCACCTCCGCGGCGCTGGCCGCCCTCCCGAATCGATGGCGCACCCCGGCCGCCGCGCTCTTCGGCGCCGGCGCGGCCGCCACGGCGCTGCGCGGACCGAACCCGTCCATGGCGGGCGCGCTCGGCGGTCTCGCGGCCGCCGGTGTCCTGCGCTCCGGCCTGCTCCGGCCGCCGAGCCGATTGCGCGGTGGGCTGCTGTGGGCGGCAACCGGACTCGGCCTGCTGGCCACGGCCGAAACGATGATTCGCCGCGCCGATGAACGCCATCGTGAACTGGTCGGACGCCTCGGCCCGCGGGGTGCGCACACCCCCATTCCCGAGGACGGTTTCGGCACCGAGCCCGGCCTGTCGCCGCTCATCACCCAGACCGGCAAGTTCTATGTGGCCGACGTGAACTCACGCCCGCCTCGCATCGACCCCACCCAGTGGCGGCTGTCCATCACCGGCAAGGTCGCCCATCCGCTGCGCCTGTCCCTGCGCGATCTGGCCGAGCAAGCGGTCGAATTCGACGCCGTCATGGTCTGCGTGCACAACATCCCCGGCTCCGGCCGTGCCGGCAATGCCCGCTGGCTCGGCGTCCCCCTCACCGCCCTGTTCGACCACGCCGTCCCCGAATCCGGTGCCACCCGCCTGGTGACCCGCGCCATCGACGGCTACACCATCTCCATTCCCCTCGAGCCCCTGCGCACCGGCGAATGGCCCGGCTACCTCGTCATCGGCATGAACGGCGAACCCCTCCCGCCCGAACACGGCTTCCCCGCCCGCGTCTTCGTTCCCGGCCTCTACGGCCAGTACACCGGCGCCAAATGGCTGACCGAACTGGAACTCTCCGACGACACCCACATCGACTACTGGTGGAAGCGCGGCTGGACCAGGGAACCCCTCTTCGTCACCCCGCAGGCCCGCATCGACGTGGCCTCGTGCGGCACCCCCGGCTCCGGCAAGCACACCATCGCCGGCGTCGCCTGGGCCCCACCCCGGGGCGTCTCCGCCGTAGAGATCCGCATTGACGAAACAGACTGGCTCCCAGTAGAACTCGGCGCCGAACTGTCCCCCGCCTCGTGGCGCCGCTGGCGCACCATCATCGACCTCCCGCCGGGCGACCACACCATCCAGGCCCGCGCGACCAGCCGCTCCGGCGAAGTCCAGGACCCCACCACCCGCCCACCCTTCCCACACGGCCCCAGCGGCCTGCACACCATCACCATCACCGCCTGATCCGCCGCGCCGGTCATGATGCGGCATTCACCGCGAACGCGCATGCCCCGGTGGATGCCTGGAGGTTGATTCGATTGGCCCTGTCGTCGGACGGTTCGCTCGATCTGCGGGCCGGGTCGGCTGCCGAGTGCCTTATCGGAGGCAATGTGGGACATCGAATCCGGTGACGTGGGGCCGTGGGGCCGATCGAGCACTCCGCGCGACCGACCGCCGGAACTATGGATTGCTCGGTTCGCAGGCCGATCCATGGCTCGGACGGGTGGTGCTGATGACGTTTGTCATGGATGAAGCGTGACGAACAGTGGGGGCATCGCCGCCGGTCGTGGCGGAAGGTGGAGGGATGAGCACTGCCCTGTCTCCCGCATCGGAGGGATCGGTCGAGGAGATGGTCGTGACCTGGAATTCCGCAGATCGCCGGCCGGGCTGCGGGCAGTGGTGAAGCGGCCTGAGATGGGGCGGGAGGTCGCCGTTGCCGGAGGGTTGCGGGGGATCGGGTTCGGGTTCGGTCGGGTAGCGTCCGGCGGTGTGCGGGACAGCGAGGTGCGGGCGAGCATTGCGCGGCGGCGGCGATACGGGTGGATCTTCGCCGCCGTGTGGTCGGTCTATTTGATCGATCCGCTACGGGAGGCGTGGGCGCTGGAGGGGGCGGGGGCGCGGTGGTACACGGTGGCGGTCGTGGTGGCGTTCGGGGTTTGCTACGTGGGGGCGTTCTGGCTCGCGTTGCGGGTTCCGGCGCCGCGGCTCGACCGGGAAACCGGGGCGGGACCGGATGAGCTGTCGAGTTCGATTGTGCTGCAGGGGGTTTGGCCCAATCCGGATATCCGGCTGGTGGTGATGCCATTGGCGGTGCTCGCCGCGCTCATGGCTGCGGCGGCCGTCACGCTGCGGTTCGACGCGCTGGGGCTGGCGGTCTATCCGGCGTCGTTCATCGCGTTCGTGCTGCCGGTGCGGCGGGCGGTGCCGGTGCTGATCGGGTTGATCCTGGCGACCACGGTGGTGCCGCAACTGGCGGCGGGGGAGGAGCCGGCGTGGGCGTCGATGCAGTCGATCGGGCTGGCGGCGGTCGCGGTGGGCGGGATTCGGCAGTTGATCCGGCGCAATCAGCAGTTGGATCAGGCGCGGCGGCGGTTGACGGAGCTGGCGATCGCGGAGGAGCGATTGCGGGTGGGGCGGGATGTGCACGACATTCTCGGGCATTCGCTGACCGTCATCACGGTGAAGACAGAACTGGCGCAACGGCTCCTGGAGTTGGATCCCGAGCGCGCCAGGACCGAGATGGCGGATGTGGAGCGGCTGGCGCGGGAATCGCTGGCGGGGGTGCGCTCGACGGTGGGCGGGCTGCGGGAGATGTCGCTGGCCGGGGAGTTGGCCAATGCGCGAACGGCCTTGCGCGCGGCGGAGATCGACGCCGAATTGCCGGACTCCGACGACTTGCCGATCCGGCACAGCGTGGTTTTCGGCTGGGTCCTGCGCGAGGCGGTCACGAATATCGTGCGGCACAGTGGAGCCCGGCACGCCACGGTGCGGGTGACGCCGGCCAGCATCGAGGTGAGCGATGATGGCGCGGGCACGGCGGACGGGATTCGATTCGGCTCCGGATTGTCCGGACTGCGGGAACGGGTGCGGGCCACCGGCGGCACGCTGACGGTGTCGAACCGACCGGGCGGTGGATTGCAGGTGCTGGCCAGCTTTCCGGCGGCCTCGACACGGGAGTTGGAATGATCAAACTGCTGCTCGCCGACGATCAGGCGCTGGTGCGCGGCGCGCTCGCGGCCCTGCTCGGGCTCGAACCCGACCTGCAGGTCGTTGCCGAAGTCGGCCGCGGCGACGAAGTGCTCGCCGCCGTCGAACGCACCCACCCCGACGTCGCCCTCCTCGACGTGGAAATGCCCGGCCTGGACGGCATTTCGGCCGCCGCCCAACTGCACGCCGCCCACCCCGGCGTGCGCATCCTCATGGTCACCACCTTCGGCCGCCCCGGCTACCTGCGCCGCGCCATCGACGCCGGCGCCGACGGCTTCGTCGTCAAGGACACCCCCGCCCGCGAACTCGCCGACGCCGTCCGCCGCGTCCACCTGGGCCTGCGCGTAGTCGACCCGGCCCTGGCCACCGAAACCCTCACCGCCGGCACATCCCCGCTCACCGCCCGCGAACGCGAAGTCCTCGCCGCCGCAGCCGACGGCGCAACAGCAGTCGCCATCGCGAAAACCCTCCACCTCTCCGAGGGCACAGTCCGCAACCACCTCTCCGCCGCAATCGGCAAAACGGGCACCAAAACCCGCGCCGAAGCAGTCCGCACCGCCGAACGCCTCGGCTGGCTCTGACCCAAGAGTGAAAATGCATCGACCGGGAACTGGTGGCGGGGGCTTCTCGCGAAATGCCGCCACCAGTTCCCGGTGATCATGATTGCTAGAAGCGGCCGCCGCGGCTGATGCGGCGGGAGCCGGAGGAGCCGCCGAAAGAGCCGGGGCCGTAGCTGCCGCCTCGGCTGCCTCCGCCGCCGAATCCGCCTCCGCCGCTGCGGTAGCCGGTGCCCATGCCGCGCAGCATGCCGTCGAGTAGGACGCCGCTGAGGATTGCTCCGGCTTGGGAATTGGAGGTGGTTTGTTGTTGGGCCTGCCAATCGCGGACGGCGGCTTGGGCGGTGTGCAGGGCGCGGGCGCCGAGTTCGGTTGCGCGCTGGGCGAATTGCAGGGCTTGGGCGGGGTCGGAGGTGGCGAGTTGCTGGGCCTGGTCCAGGTTGCGCTGGGCTTCGGCGAGGCGGGTGCGGGGTTCGGCGTCGACGCCGCCGCGGCGGGTGCTGATGAAGTCGGAGGCGGCATTGATTTGTGAGCGGGCGGCGGTGAGGGCCTGGTCGAGGCGGCGGGCGAGTTCTTCGGCGGCGAGTTTGCGGTCGGTGGCGGTGGCGATCGCCTTGTCGAGCAGGGTGTCGGCGGCTACCGCCTGTCGGAAGGAGCCGAGCGGGTTGGTGGAGCCCTGGGCGTTCGCGTCGTCGAGGGCGGATTGCGCACCGGTGGCGGCGGCGGTCAGGTCGGGGCCGCCGTGCTGGGTGAGGGTGGCGGCGGTGGCGAGATCGCGGCGCAGTTCTTCCATGATGCCGGGCAATCCGGCGCGGGCCTGCTCGATATCGGTGGCCGCGGTGTCCACGGCATACAGCAGCGTGCGGGCGGCGTCGAGGGCGGACTCCGCGCCGCGTATGGCGGCCACCGCACCGCCCTGCCGGCCGACGGGTTTCGCCACCGCGTCGCGGCCCTGCTCGATACTGCTCTCCGCGAACGCGATTCGCTCCTTCGCCATGGTCACGTTGTCGCGGATGGGAGCGAGCACCGAAGGCGGGTGTCCGGCGAGCAACTGGGTCAGCGTGGCGTCGGAGTTCGGTACGCGCGTGGTGAGATCCACGACATCGCGAGTCAGCGCGTCCAGCCGATCCCCGGCATTGATGAGCAGATTGCGCATGGAGTCGAATTCGCTGACCTTGGCGTCGAGTTCGCGGTCGGCGCGGCCGCAGCCACTGATCAGGTCCACCAGCATGGTGCGCTGTTGATCCGGTGTCTCCGGGATGTCGTCGTCGAGTTGCTGGCGGATCGAGAACGCCTTGGCGAGCGCGTCTTTCGCGGCTTGCAGCGCCGCGGTGAACGGCGCGGTCGCGGTGCCGCCGAATTCGTCTGTGGCCAGGCGCAATTCCTCGGAACTGGTCCGAATGGCATTGTCGAGATCCACCAGGATCTCTTTCGACCTCGCATCGAGCGCGGTCAGCGGCAGCGCGGTCAACGCCTCGGCATCGGTCGGATCCACATTCCGCGCGGCCTCCACCTCGGCGCGCAGCCGCCGGTTGCGCCGCGTCCGCGACCAGAACCACAGCGCCGCCACCACCAGCGCGACGATCAGCAGCAGCACCAGAATCGTCCGGAAACTCACCCCGCCCTCGGACGAATTCATCGCCTCCGACAGCCCGTTCGCGGTCGCCAGCCCGGCTCCCGCCCAGTCACCGGCCCGCAGCTTGGGCTCCACCTTGTCGATGAGCAGCCGATCCAATTCCTTGTCGGTGACCGACTCCGGCACCGTCCCGGTGAACGCGTAGGCCCGATCCTCGACCGCGACCGACAGCAGCACATCCCGGTCCCCGAAATTGGAGGCGTTCGCGGTCCGGTCACCCCAGGTGTTCGCGTCCAGCCCGCCGAAGTCGCGCACGTACACGATCCACAGCCGCTCGTGATCCTTCGCATAGAGCGAGTCGATGGCGGTCTGCAACTGCGCGGTCTGCCCGGCGCTGAGCACCCCGGCGGTATCGGTCACATAGGTGGGCAGTCGCTGTGGCTCCTCCGCCGCGCCCGGCGCGGCGGCGAGGAACAGGGCCAGCAGGAGGCCGGTCGCGATCACGGACAGCTGCTTACGGAGCGGCATGGGTCGAATCTATCCGTCGCGATGGGGTGCGAGGAGTTTCTTCCCGCCACCCGTGTCGGCGCCGATGACTACGATCGGTGAGGTGATCACGATCGATTCCCCGTACACGGGTCATGTCTCGCCGGGCGCCAATCCGCAGCAGCGCTCGGTGCCCGGCGCGCGCATCGTGAAGATGTCGGTCGGCGGGATGGACAACAATGTCTATCTGGTGCAGTGCGCGGGTACGGGCGCGGCGCTGCTCATCGACGCGGCCAATGAGGCGGAGCGGATTCTCGAGCTGATCGGGCAGGAGGCCGCGGATCGGGTCGAGTTGCTGGTCACCACGCACCGGCATCCGGATCACTGGTGGGCGCTGCAGGATGTGGTGTCCGCGACCGGGATTCCCACGGCCGCGCACGCCCTCGACGCGGAGTCGCTACCCGTGCCGCCGGGGCGGATCCTGGCGGATGGGGACAAGATCAGCATTGGTGAGCTGCAATTCGAGGTCATCCACCTGAGCGGGCACACGCCCGGCTCGGTGGCCTTGGCGTTCACCGACGGCGAGGGTCGCACGCATCTGTTCACCGGTGACTCGCTGTTTCCGGGCGGCGTCGGGAAGACCGGTTCGCCGGAGGAATTCACCTCGCTGCTCGGTGATGTGGAGTCGAAACTGTTCGACCGGTATGGCGACGACACCGTCGTGTACCCGGGCCACGGTGACGACACCACCCTCGGAGCCGAACGCCCCGCACTGCCCGAGTGGCGGCGGCGCGGTTGGTAAAACTCCGGAACCGCGACCCCGAACCGGCATGGATGACTCGGGAAGTCGACGACGAACCCCGCGGCTGCGTCGCGGGTAGCTGGCGCTGGGCCAAGCGGCTGCTGGCCGGGGCGCTCATCATGGGCGTGCTGGTGGTGGGCGGGACGGCGGTGCGGGTGTGGCAGGTGGCCCGGATCACCGACTACTCGCCGGCGGACGCCATTGTGGTGCTCGGGGCCGCGCAGTACGACGGCACGCCGTCCACGGTGTTCGAGGCGCGATTGGACCAGGCGTACAAGCTGTTCCAGAAGGGCGTGGCGCCGCTCATCGTGACCGTCGGCGGAAAACAGATCGGCGACAATTACACCGAGGCCGCCTCCGGGAAGAACTACCTCAAATCCCGTGGCATCGACGGGGATCGGATCCTGGCGGTGGAAACCGGTTCGGACACTTTGCAGAGCGTGGAGGCGGTGTCGAAAGCGCTGCTGGCGCGCGGGAAGACCGCGGTGGTGCTGGTGAGCGACCCCTGGCATTCCCTGCGCACGCGCACCATGGCCCGCGACGCCGGCCTCTCGGCGTGGACCGCGCCGACCCGCACCGGGCCGGCGGTGTACACGCGGGAATCGCAGGCGCACGGCATCTTCCGTGAGACCTTCGCCCTGCTCTGGTACAAGCTCACCCATTATTCGGCCGACTTCAAGTACACCGCGGATCAGTGAGTCATGGACACGCGCATCGATTACGACCGGGTCTACACCGACCACGACCGGGAACGCCTGGTTCCCGAAACCGGCCGCACCGCCGGATTGAGCTGGTCGCCGACCCCCGCGCGGCGCAGTGAGTTCGCGCGCGATCGGGCGCGCGTGCTGCACTCGGCGGCGCTGCGCCGGTTGGCCGACAAAACCCAGGTCATGGGCCCGCGCGACGGTGACACCCCGCGCACCCGGCTCACCCATTCGCTGGAGGTCGCGCAGATCGGCCGCAGCATTGCCGACGGCCTCGGCTGTGATCCGGATCTGGTCGACCTGGCCGGTCTCGCGCACGATATCGGGCACCCGCCCTACGGCCACAATGGCGAGAAGGCGCTCGATCAATTCGCCGACGCCCACGGCGGTTTCGAGGGCAATGCCCAGAACCTGCGCATCCTTACCCGCCTGGAACCCAAGGTCTTCGACGACCAGGGCCACAGCTACGGCTTGAACCCCACGCGTGCGGCCCTCGACGCGGTCATCAAATACCCGTGGGGCAGAACGGGTCCCGGAACCAAGTTCGGCGCCTACGACGTCGATATGGATCGCCTGGCCTGGGTCCGCAAGGGCGCGCCCGAACGCCGCCAATGCCTGGAATCCCAAATCATGGACTGGGCCGACGATGTCGCCTATTCGGTCCACGATGTGGAGGACGGCATCATTGTCGGCCGCATCGATCTGCGCGCCCTGTCGGACCCCATCGAGCAGGCCGCGCTGGCCGAACTCGGTGCCCGCCAGCACCCTTCCCTCACCGCCGATGAGCTGATCGCCGCCGCCGGACGCCTCTCCGAACTTCCCGTGGTGGTCGCCGCCGCGAACTACGACGGTTCCCTGGTCGCCTCCGTGGCGCTGAAACGTCTCACCAGCGACTTGGTGGGCCGTTTCGCGACCGCGGCGGTCGAGGCCACCCGCGCCGCCTTCGGCTCCCGCCAGCTCTCCCGCTATGCCGCCGACCTGGAAGTCCCGCGCATAGTCGCCGCCGAGGTCGCCGTCCTCAAAACCGTAGCCCTGCGCTACGTCCTGTCCGACCCCATTCACCAAGTGCGCCAAGCCGGTCAGCGCGAACGCATCCACATGGTGGCCAACCGGCTCCTGGCCGTGGCTCCGAACGGCCTGGACCGCCTCCTCCTACCCTGGTGGGACGCGGCGAAAGACGACACCGCCCGAGTGCGGGTGATCGTCGACCAGATCGCCTCCTACACCGAGAGCCGGTTGGAGCGAGTCGCCGCGGTCATTCCCTGAACCTCCGGCCGAACTCTGCTTCGTCATTCCGGCGCGCTCTTGGCCGGAATCCATCCGGCCGGTGTGGATCCCGGCCAAGAACATGCCGGGATGACAAAGTGAAACTCTGGCCAGCCGAGTCGAATACGTGGTCACCGGCTGTCGACGTGTGGACGGCGCGGTTCCTCAGTTCGCCGAGTGCATCTCCAGATAGTGGGCGATGCTGGTTTCGGGTGAGCCGTCGGCGACGATGCGGCCCTCGTCGAACACGAGGACGCGGTCGAAGTGGGTGAGCAGGTCGAGATCGTGGGAGATGACCACGACTTGCTGGGGGAGTTCGTGCAGCAAGGTGGTGATGCGGCGCTTGTTGCGGAGATCGAGCAGAGTGGTCGGTTCGTCGAAGATCACGTACTTCGGGCGGACGGCCAGTACTGCGGCAATGGCGAGCATCTGCTTCTGCCCGCCGCTGAGCAGGTGCGCGGGGTGGTCGCGGTAGTCGCTCAGCCCGTATTCGGCGAGCACCTCGGTGACCCGATCGGCGATCTCCGCCTTGCCGAGTCCGTGATGCTTGAGCCCGAAGGCCAGATCCTCGGCCACGGTCGGCATGACGATCTGCACATCCGGATCCTGGAAGACGAAACCGACCTGCCGGCGAACCGCCTTGCCCTGCTTGCGGGTATCGAGCCCGTCCACCCGCACCTGGCCTTCGGTCGGCACCTGCAGACCATTGAGCAGGCGCGCGAAGGTGGATTTCCCGGAGCCGTTCGAGCCGATGACGGCGATCCGGTCCTCGCGCAGCGTCAGATCGATCCCGCGCAGCACCTCGCGCTCGCCGAAGCGATGCGAGACGCCGCTGAGCTCGATCATGCGCGTGCCGGGATCAGCGGATAGGCCCGGCGGACCGCGATGGCGGCCAGCGAGCCGATCACCGTCTTGACCACATCGCCCGGGATGAACGCCACCGAGGTCGTGATGGCCTTGCTCAGCGGGATGTCCGCCGCGACCGCCATCCACGGAATTCCGATGGCGTACAGCACGATCGCGCCGCCCAGGAAGTTGATGGCCAGCGCGACGGCCAGGTTGTACTGCTTCCACAGCCGCTCGGTCAGCAGCCCGATCACGAACGCGCCGATCGGATAGGCCAACACGAACCCGCCGGTCGGTCCGAAGATCACCGACAGCCCGCCGCGCCCGCCGGGCAGCACCGGCAAGCCCACCAGGACGAGCACCACGAACAGCAGAATCGCCAGCCCGCCGCGCTTCGCGCCCAGAATCGATCCCGCGAGAATCACGCCCAGGGTCTGCGAAGTGAACGGCGCGAACGCTCCCGGCAGCTGAATCAGCGGAAAGAACCCGAGCACGACCATAATCGCCGCAAACAGCGCAATCTGCGCCAAATCCCTACTTCGCACCGACGCATCCTAAGGGCACCCTGATTCGCCTCGACCAGCGCGTCTGTCCGGACGATGGTCAGTCGAGGCCGCGGGCATCGAGGGCCTCGCCCACGTTGTCCGCCATGCGGAGGGTGCGGATCAGCAGCGGGACCAGGAACACCGTGCTGCGTTCGATGCCGCGCGCACGCTGGGCCGACCGGACCAGTTCGGCCTGTTCGCGAATGACGGGAATGAAGCGAATGGTCATGGCGACCAGTAGCCCGACGCGCTCGGGCCGGACGCCGAGCGGTCGCAGCGGTCCGAGCACCCGCTCGATGGTGTCGATCATGGCCGAGGTGCGAGTGGTCAAGGTCACCAGATTGGCCAGCAGTACCAGCGTGAGCAGGCGTTCGCCGACCACGACCGCCGCCTGCCAGCCGGTGAAGATCAGCTGCGCCAGCATGATCAACGCCAGGAACGGTGCCAGCCCGAGGGTTTGGCGGGCGGTCATGCGCCACGGAATCCGGGCGAGCGCGTACAGCCCGAGCACCACGGCGAGCGCGACCGCCAGCCACGGGATCGAGGAGACGAAGAACAGTGCCGTGCCCGCCGCCGCGAGCACCAGCAGCTTCGTCCCGGCGGGGACGTCGTGCACCGGTGTCCGGGCGGGGTGATAGAGGCTGAGCACCGGTAGATCCTGGCATGGCGGCGAGCGGCCATTCGGTCCGGTGTCCAGCCGTGCGTCCCGGTCGAGCGAGTCGCCGGGACGCAGCTAGACTCGCTGCGTGGCCGGCCGACTTCCTGACCGCGATATCGCGGCGATTCGTGAACGTGTTCGGATCGAGGACGTCGTTGGTGAGTACGTCGCATTGAAGAGCGCGGGCCCGCAGTCCATGAAGGGACTGTGCCCGTTCCACGACGAGAAGACCCCGTCGTTCCATGTGCGCCCGCATCTCGGCGTCTACCACTGCTTCGGTTGCGGTGAGGGCGGCGATGTCTTCGCCTTCCTGCAGAAGATCGAGCACGTCGGTTTCATCGAGGCCGTCGAGCAGATGGCCGACCGGATCGGCTACAAGATCAGCTATGAGGGCGGCGGCACCTCGGTGCAGCGCGATCGCGGGACCCGGGCCCGCCTGGTCGCCGCCAATGCCGCCGCGCACGAGTTCTACATGGCGCAGTTGGGCGAGCACGAGGCCGAGGCAGCGCGGAAGTACCTGACCGACCGCAACTTCGATGCCAATGCCGCGCGCCAGTTCGGCTGCGGGTACGCGCCCTCCGGGTGGGACACCCTCACGAAGCATTTGCTGCGCAAGGGATTCGAGTTCAAGGAGCTGGAGGCCGCCGGCCTGTCCCGGCAGGGCCAGCGCGGCCCCATGGACCGTTTCCACCGCCGCCTGCTGTGGCCCATCCGCAATCTCGGCGGCGATATCGTCGGCTTCGGCGCGCGCCGCCTGTACGACGACGACACCATGACGGCGAAGTACATCAACACCCCGGAAACGGTGCTGTACAAGAAGTCTCAGGTGCTCTACGGCCTGGATCACGCCAAGCGCGAGATCGCCAAGGGCCATCAGGCCATCGTGGTCGAGGGCTACACCGATGTCATGGCCATGCACCTGGCGGGCGTGAAAACCGCTGTGGCGTCCTGCGGTACGGCCTTCGGTGACGAACATCTCGCGATCCTGCGCCGTCTGCTCATGGACGACAACTTCTGGCGCGGCGAGATCATCTACACCTTCGACGGCGACGCCGCCGGCCAGGCCGCGGCCCTGAAAGCCTTCTCCGGCGACCAGAAACTGGCCGGCCAGACCTATATCGCCATCGCCCCCGACGGCCTGGATCCGTGCGAGCTGCGCCAGCGCAATGGCGACGGCGCCGTCCGCGACCTGGTGGCGCGCCGAGTCGCCCTGTACGAGTTCGTGATCCGCGGCATCGTCGAGAAGTACCAGGATCCGGTCACCAAGGACATGAGCCCCGAGCAGCAGGTGCAAGCCCTGCGCGAGGCCGTCCCCGTGGTGGCGCAGATCAAGGACAACGCCCTGCGAAAGGCCTACGCCACCAAGCTGTCCGGCTGGGTCGGCTGGGACGACATCCAGCTCGTGGTCCGCCGCGTCGGCGACGAGGCCCGCAAACTTGCCCGCGGCGGCGGCAAATCCGTCCCCGATCGCGAAGTGCGCCAACCCATCGCCGAGCAGCCCGCCCCCCGCCCCACCCCGAACGACCCCGGCATGCTCCCGCAGCGCCAGGCCCTCGCCGCGGCCCTGCAATATCCGGCCTTCGCCGGCCCCATCTTCGATTCCCTGGAGCCCGAAGCCTTTACGCATCCCGCGTACGTGGCCGTCCGCGCCGCCATCGCCGAAGCCGGCGGCGCCTCCGCCGGCCTGGGCGGCGCCGAATGGGTCAATGCCGTCGCCGACAACACCGACGACCTCACCCTGCGCGCCCTCGTCTCCGAACTGGCCGCCGAACCCCTGCCGGTGAAAACCGCCGACGCCATCCCCCGCTTCATCACCGGCGTCCTGGCGCGCACCCAAGAGGCCTGGGTAGGCCGCCAGATCGCCGAACTGAAGTCCAAACTCCAGCGCATCTCCTCCACCGAACAGCCCGAGGCCTACATGGCCTTGTTCGGCGACCTGGTCGCCCTGGAGCAATACCGCAAGAGCCTGCTCGTGCAAGCCATGGGCAACTCCGACGACTTCAGCGTCCGCAGCTAGCGCGTCGTTGCCCCTGTCAGTGCGTGTTCCACAATCAGGGGCCGCGCGTATCCAGCGACCCGGGGGTGCGCGTTCAGTGAACAGGGGTCGCGCGCGAAGCGCCGCGCCCCCTCCCTCAACTACCGCCGCAATTGATCGTGCGGCACCAGCACGGTGGTCCGCTCATCCAGCGGCACCATCGGCTCCAGCTTCGGCTGCGTGCTCAACTTGTCCGCGAGCTTCTGCCGCGACACCTGCACCAGCTTCCGGGTGACCGGACTCTCACTGATAGCTCGCGTGGTCTTACTAATCTGCTCATACCGAGCCCGCCCGGCCTTCGCGCCCAGCACATACCCGGCCGCGATACCGATGACCAACCGCAGCATCTCCGAGAACTCCTCCCAGTAGCCCATCCGCCGCCTACATCCTGCCCGACACCCCACCCCCCTGTCGATCCGCCCCACCGACCACATCCCCCCAGCTAGAGCCACGATTTGGGAAGTGAACAACCCATACGCTAAAGTTTCTTCCCGTCAGCCCGAGCGGCCGACAGGGAAACAATCCCCTATAGCTCAATTGGCAGAGCAGCCGACTGTTAATCGGCAGGTTTCTGGTTCGAGTCCAGATGGGGGAGCATAGAAAAACGCCTATGACCAGCGGTCATAGGCGTTTTCCATAATCAAGTACAACTTGAGGTGCCGACAGGGGTGCCGACAAAGCTCCGACGAAAGATTTTGCAGCATCTGATTTTTCGTCTGTCGCCCCTCTGATCTGCTGTTTTCAGGACGTTTTTCGCGCCTGACCTGCAAAGATCCCGATGAAGTGAATTGGGACACAAACCGACTGGTACGCATGGCTTTTCGAGCCCGGCGACCTCAGTGCTGCGCTGGTTCGTGGTCCTCGAGATCTGGCTTCAGCGGTGCTTCGTCCCGCCACGGCAGGTACGCCCCGGCGGCCCCGGCGATGGCGAAGAGGATGGCCGCGTACGAGACCGACTCCCACGGCAGGTGTTGGGCGAAGGTGGTCAGCCAGCCCTCCGTGGTCACGTTGTCGCCAGCGCGGCGCGCGGCACCGACGGCCCATAGGAGCGAGGCTGCCGCCAGTATGAGAAGGGTCGACCGGGCGGCTCTCGGCAATTCCGGGTCTGCCGCTGCGGCAAGGCTGGCGACGAACAGCAGTAGGCCCGATGTTCCGGCGATGCACGCGGTCACAATCAGCATGAACTGGGCCTGCGACGCTCCGTGGTAGTGAATGACCAGGCAGCCGTAGGTGGCGATGAACCCGCCTGCCATCGCCGCGGCTGCGTGGGTCAGCCAGAGCAGTCTGGTGAAGGACCACGCACGGGCGGCTAGGTAGATGAGAGCGGCGGACACGATCACGGCGCACGCGTAGGAGAACATGTCGAGGTAGGTCGGGCCGATGGACTGGCTCTCCCATTCGAAGCCGTTGGCCAGGGTTGTGGCCACCAGGGCGCTGAGAGCGAAAAGCGCAACGGTCATCGCGCGGGTTCCGGTGTCGCGCCATCGTCGTACGCGTAACACCGCCACTGCCAGGCAGAGCAGGGCGGTGGCGGTGTGGAAGATGTTGGCGGTCGTGATCATGACAGCAACCTCCTGGCGGGATTGCCGCGCCGTCCCCCTTTCGGGGGCGAAGGCGCTGCCTCGATGGTGTTGTCGAGCAGGCGACGCGAAAGTTCTTCTACCAGTTGCGCATTCGTCGCCGAGCGCAACGCGTCATTGACAGTGGGTCGATCTCCGACAATAGGCAGTCGGAACGCCTCGGCCGGCGCGAGTCCGGCGTGGATCAGCCCTTCTGCGGGGTTGATACCGAACGCCAGGCAGAAGTCGATCACCGTTTGGGCGACAGCCGGTTTGCTGCTGTCGAACAGGTGCCGGTCGATTCTGCTGGGGTTCACGTTCATGTGCTGTGAGATTGCGAGAGCGCTCATGCCTCCTGAGATTTGCTTCAGCCATTCCTGAAATCCGCCAGCCATGGCGAGATCGTACCCGCAGGTAGGCCATGGGTCGTAGGACGTTTAACAGGACTTATTCAGGTTGTTGTTTCCGTCACCGCTCCGCAGATCTGCGGTAGATGATTTGCATATGTGAGGTAACGAATGGTTTGCTTGCTCCGTAGGAGCAGGTGGTTATAACCAGTGCGGACTGTAGCTTCGCGCACACGGCCTGGCCACTGGCGTGTTCGAACGTATATTCGAACATGATCGTGATTGCCTGCTCCGCACCAGAAAGGACGTCCCATGACTGATGCCGCTGACGCGGGCGAGCCCTCCAGAACCAAGAAGCTGCCGCAGTACTCCGCAGGCAGCTATATGCGCGAGCTTCGAGAGCGCCGCAATCTCCCGCGCGCGCAGGTGGCCCTCTGGGTCCGGCAACAGCCGAACTCGCTGGGGGCGATCGAGAACGGGTGGAGCAGGGCAACCCAGCAAACGATCGACCTGTTCGTTCAGGCGATGTCGCTGCCCGCGGCCGAAGAGCGATACTTGCGCAAGCTCGCCGCGACCGACATCCCCAAGAAGTCCAAGGCCAGAGCCACGGCCAAGGCCGCGTCGCACGACTACACCAACGTCATCAGCGCGGATATGCAGGCCGCACTCGACGGGCTGGCGCCGCACGCCGCAGCATGGGTGGATCCCATGTGGCGCGTGCTGGCTTCCAATGCCGCCTACCGGCGTGCTTATCCAGGGCTTGAAGACGCTGGCAATGTCCTGACCTGGTTCTTCTATCATCCTGACTCGCGAACGACGATGCTGGATTGGGAGGGGGAGGCCGCGCTCACTGTGGCCTGGTTCCGCACGCTCATCAGCGAGCACGGCAACCCGGAATGGGCGCGCGACCTGCTCAACGACCTCAGTGATTCCGAGGACTTCGCGCGCATGTGGAAGAGCGGGAGTGTCACATTCAACAGAAAGTCCCCATACATGCACCTGTGGGACTCGCGCTTCGGCCAGCCCTACTCGCTGCTCGTGCAGATCACCCGAGGCCCGGGTGATCTGCCGCCGATGCAGCACTTCCTCGGCATCCGGATGCCTTACGTGGGCGGCGACGAGCTACTCAAGCGCGTCGGCCGCTTCTGAGGTTCAGGCTGCGGCGCGACGACGCGCCGTAGCCGTGCCGAACAGGAACAGGAACTCCGATAGTGCGGCGTTGGTGGGCTTGGGGTGAGTCCAGTTCGCCGCGTGGCCGGCATCTGCGACTGTCGTCACCAGGCCACGCGCGCCGACCAGCCGCGACGCCATGTCGGCGGACTTCTGGGCGGTGCTGGTCGGATCGTGGTCGCCACGCAGAACCAAAGCGGGGCAGGTGATTTCGTCGAGGCGGTCGAGGATCGAGTCGCGGTTGATGAGGTTGTCACCGGCCTCGCGGATCCGCAGGCGGTCCGAGTTCAGCCATTTGTTGATCCAAGGGATCTGGTCAGCCTCGGTGCCGCCGATGAGGCGCGGTGCCAGCTGGAGCGCCATCGGCATGAGCGGAACCTCCGGATCGCACCATCCGCTGAACAGGGAGGCGTAGTCGCCCTTCTCCTCCGGCGTGGAGGCGTCGGCGGCGGTATCGAGCAGGATGAGCGACTGGACGCGCTCAGGGGCGGCCAGGGCTACCCGCAGGGCGACGTACCCGCCCTGGGACATGCCGGCGATCACGGCAGTGTCAACGCCAGCGTGGTCCATGACTGCGAGGCAGTCGCTGGCCAAGTCCCAATAGGTGAACGCCTGCCCGGCTGGCGCTTCGGTCTGGCCATGGCCGCGTGCGTCCCACCGGATGATCCGGTAATGCCCCTCGTTGACCAACGGCAGCTGGGGGTCGAACTGGCTGCCATCCATGAAGAACCCGTGTGCGAACACCACGGGGGTGCCGTCGCCACCGGTGTCGGTGTAGTGGATCTGGACGTCGGCGTTGCTAGCGAACATGGTTGAACTTCTTCCGTGATCTCGATTGTGCGTATGCGCCCATTAGGGCGGCGAATTAATGTCCCTCGGAAACTCGCACGATTTGTGAGAGCGAGTCGCACCAATAGTGCGACTTTCATTCCGGGTGTTTGCATCCACCATGGAACGCGATGTGTACCCGTGTCGTCCAATTCCCTGTCAATTCAGTTTCGAATTACTTCCCCGGTCGGGCGATGTGCCCAATCGACCCGTGCGTACTGCACGGATCGCCAGGTCAGGGTGGTACAACCTGGGACAGTGTCCTAGCTCACCGAAACGTCGAGAGCTCCCGTCCGATCGCGCGGGGAGGTGCATCGCTGAGGATGGTTTGCAATGGTCAGTAATTCAGAAGTGAATTACGGCGGCACTTGGCTTAATTGCCTTCGATCGTGTTCCATTACCTCACCGCGCTGTCGGGGGCGCGAGGGAGAACCGTTGCGAGAGAGGAATAGCTCTAATGTCGAGCAGTGACCGGGGTGCCATCGGTGCGAGCGAAAGCGTGTTTCTGACCCAGTGTCAGCGCGTGGTGCACGTGGCGCCGTTCGTGCTCGAGGGCTCGCCGTTCGTGGTGTTCACCTTCTCCGACGGGACCTCCGACGACATCACCGCGGAACAGGCTATCGAGATCGGCCGGATCGGCGCACTGAGTCGGCGCATAGCCGAGCAGGAAGCGGCCGAGGAAGAGTTAGCTCATAGCGGCCAGCCCGGTGGGGGCGCGGCTGCCTGACTGGCCCCGAGAAGCACTGTGGGCTCGATCCCTTGGACAGGATCGAGCCCACGAATGATTCAGATCGTGACTACTTCGCCGCGCCGACCAGGCGAGCTTCAGCCTCGATGACTCGACGGCGCTGCGCGACGAGCCGCTTTGTGAGGACCTCCAACGCGGCCCAATCTGCTGACTCCAGGATGTCCATCCCGGCTACTTGCAGCGACTTCGGCTTGGTGGGGAGTGCGCCGATGCCGCCAACTCGCTTGTAGACGGTCTCGGGCTCGATTCCCAGCGCCGCGGCCAACTTGGTGATGGTGTCAGAGCCGGGCGTGCTCGTGTTGTTCTTGCCGGTGACGATGCGGTGCACCGTGCTGGGGCCAAGGCCAGCCGCCTCGGCCAGCTGCTTGATGCTGGCCTCGCCGGTGCGCGGGCTCACGAGGCCGGCGGCCTTCATTTCCGACGCCCACGGCTCGGGGGCGAGTTCTCCGCGTGCCATGCCTTCCGGCCTCCTTTCGTGGCGTACACGTCGGATCCACTGTAACGCACCAAAGTTCATGGGATTTGGTTTATGGAACGCCTTCATATCCCAGCTTTCATCCAGCATCCAGATTCTGCATTGGACATATCCGTTCCAAGCGTTCTATGGTACGTAGGACGCATGAGGGAAAACTACTGGTACTAGCCGGTCTCGCCCTAATCTCCTCGTCCCTCATGCGTTCCAAACTCCAAAACCAGGTGCGCATCAGTGCACGTGATGACATGACATCAGAATTGCTGGCGAAATCAGAGTGACATCCCATACACCCCCTCCAGTGAACGGATGCGCGGTCCCCATGGGCCGCTTCCGCTCCGGATCCCCCGAATGGCACGCCGCCCGCGCCGCCGGCCTCGGCGGCAGCGAAATCGCAGCGGTCCTGGGCCTGAGCCCGTGGGAGTCCTACTGGAGCCTGTGGCATCGCAAGCAAAACCTGCTCCCGCCCGTGCGCGAGAACGAGCTGATGGTCATGGGCTCGCTCTTCGAGCCTGTCATCTACGAGCACTACCGCGACAACCTGCTCCCGCCCGGCCACACCATGACGACCGGGGAAACCTTCCGGCACAGCGCCTACCCATGGATGATCGCCAACCCCGACGGCCTGATCTGGGACGCCGAGGGCAACCTCGTCGACGGCCTCGAGATCAAGTGCGCCTACCGCGACGACAAATGGGGCACCGAAGGCACTGACGAGATCCCCATCTACTACAAGACCCAGGTCTGCTGGTACTGCATCGTGATGGGCCTGCGCGGGATGAACATCCGCGTGGTCTTCGGCGTCGGCGACTGGCGCACCTACCGCTACGAGCCCTCCGAACAGGACATCCTCACCGTCGCCACCGCCGGCCAAGAGTTCATGACCCGGCTTGAGGCCGGCATCCTGCCCAACCTCGACACCCACCTCGCCACCTACGACGCCCTCAAGACCCTGCACCCGGAGATCGACGGATCCACCGTGCAGGTCACCGCGGACCTGGCCGATCGCTGGTGGGCCGCGCAGGACGCTCTCGCCGCCGCCGAGGACGCGCTGCAAGGGGTCCGCAACGAGCTGACCCACACCATGGGCGACGCCTGGCGCGCCCAGTGCGGCGAACAAACCCTGGCCTGGCGGCAAGCACGCGGCGGCGGCACCCCGTTCGTGAAATCCGCCCCCAATCCCCGCTTCGCGGACATCCGAAACGCCCTGAAGAAAGGCTGATAGTGGAACTGCTCGACACCCTCCCACCCAGAACCGCCGTCGGTGGCCGCCCGCCGGCGCACGCCGACAAGGCAGAACTGTTGCGCGCCAACCCTTTGCGCTGGGCCGTGATCATGACCTGCCACAGCGCGACCGTGGCCGCCTCGCAGGCCAACAACATTCGCCAAGGCAAGCTGCGCGCGTTCGCCCCCAAGGGCTCCTTCGAGGCCGCCGCCCGCGACTGCGAGGTCTACGCCCGCTACATTCCCGAAACCCAGGTCGGAGCTGATGCTGCGTGAGTTCCATTGCTGCTGCGGCTGAGTCCGCCGAGGTCACTCCGGCCTCGATCATCACCAAGTACCGCGATGACATCGCGGCCGTGCTGCCGCCGTCGATGCGCGCCCGCCTGGATCGCTGGATCCGCCTGGCCATCGGCGCGGTCAACTCCAACCCGGAACTGATCAGCCGAGTCCGCGCGGACCAGGGCGCATCCATGATGCAGGCGCTGATGAAGTGCGCGGCCCTGGGCCACGAACCCGGACAGGGGCTGTTCCATCTGGTTCCCAAGGGCCAGCGCATCGAGGGCTGGGAAGACTACAAGGGCATCCTCCAGCGGATCCGCCGCTCGGGCATCTACGCCCGTACCGTCGTCGAAGCCGTCTACGCCAACGACGAGTTCTCCTACGACGTCAACCACGACGAGCGCCCGAACCACAAGCCCGCCAAGGGCGACCGCGGCGAACCGGTGCACGCCTACGCCTACGCGGTCTATCCCGACGGCTCGATCACCGAAGTGGCGCTGGCGACCGCGCAGATGATCGCCGAGTCCAAGAGCAAGGCACGCGGTGCGGACAATGCGAACTCGCCATGGCGAAACGCCAACGCGCCCATGCACAAGAAGGTCGCCATCCGCGCGCTCGAGAAGTACGTCTCCACCTCGGCCGAGGACCGGCGTCTGCCCACCTTCCAAACAGCTGTCGTCACCGACATCGTCGACGGCACCGCCGACTACTACCAGGAGCCGTGATGGCCAAGACCGCCTACAACGTCGAAGAGGCCGCCGCCGAGTTCGGCCTCAAGCCGCGGCGAATCTACGACGCCATGAAAGCCTTCGAGCTTGCCTACCTCGAGGTGGGCCGCAACAAGATCATCCGGCACACGGAAATGGAGCGGTGGCTGGACTCCCACCAGCCCGGCAAGCCCAAGTCCGCAGCCTGACAACCCTTCTCGCCCCGTCAGGGGATCGGCAGCCCAAGTCCCGAGGGCCGCCGATCCTCTGGTTCGCCACGCCCTGAAACGGACCCATGAACACCGATCTCATCCCCGCCGGAGCCGCTCGCGACCACATCAAGGCTCTGATCGAAGGTGGCAGCAACCAATCCCGCATCGCCCGGTGCGCCGAGGTCTCGCGCATCACGGTCGTACACATCCTTCACGGCTACGTCGTCAACGTCACCCGCGACACCCACGAAGCCATCATGCGGGTACGCGCCGAAGACGAAGGCCGCGGCATCCCCGCTGGCCACGTCGACGCCGTCGGCAGCCGCCGTCGCGCCCGCGCACTGATCGCCGACGGGCACACCAGCACCCGGATCGCCATGCGCGCACAGGTATCGCTGCGCACCCTGTGGGCGGTTCTGGACGCCGAACTTGCCTACGTCCCAACCGATATCGCGCACCGACTCGAACGCGCCTTCGCGGTCATGCAGATGACCCCCGGTAAGAGCACTGCCGCCCGCAGCTACGCCGCCGCACGCCGCTGGAACCTGTCGTGGGAATGGGACGAGGAAGACATCGACGTACGTACCACTCGGCCCTTCCCCTCCAGCCTGACTCGTCGCCAGGAGATCGCCGACGCCATCAAGGCCGAAAACCTGCACGGCACCCGCTTCCGCCCGGTCGTCATCGCCCCCGCGCGCCGCGCCCGCGTTCGGAGCGCCGCGTGAACCTAACCATTCCCGACGACTTCCCCGACGGCCCCCGCTTCGCCAATCTCACAGTCGGCGAACAGTATTCACTGCTGCGCGGCTGGATGTACTGCGCGCGCTTCGACACCACCGTGGTGCCCTCGATCGTCTGGTTCGGCTTCACCGCCGGCGCCACGCACGCTGGCCTCGAAGCCGCCGGCCTGATCGAAATCAGTGCGGCTCCACCAGGAGTGATCTGCCCGGGTGGTGGCCGCGCCCGCCGCGCACCGGCTCGCACGAAAGCCGTGGTCACCGCCGACACCCGATTCGATGAGTGGTGGGCGGCATGGCCGCGCAAACAGGCCAAGCGCGACGCACAGAAGGCATTCGCCGCGGCGTTGAAGGTGATCGGGTTCGACGAACTCATGGCCGCCACCCGGGCCTTCGCCAGCGATCCCAACCGCGAAGACCGCTACACCCCGTACCCGGCGACCTGGCTCAACGGCGAACGGTGGACCGACGCGCCGCTGCCACCTGACCCGTCGCGCGCTCGGTTCGACGCCGGCACCCGGATCTCGGCGACCGTCGAGCTGGGCCGCCAGCTCGCCGCCGATATCGCCCGCACCACCGCCATCCCAGAAATGCGAGCCCTCCCGTGAATCCCCGCCACATCGAAGCTGCCACCACCGCGTACGCGGCTGCGGAAGCGCTCGATCCGCAGATGCCGCCCGCCGACGCGGTCCGGCTGCGTGCGTGGGCCGACCTGTTCGCTGACGACGACATCGGCCCCACCGAGGCCCTGGCCGCGGTGAAGGGCTACTACCGACAGCCCCAACGCTTCCCGATCAAACCCGGCGACATCATCGACCGCGTATCCAAGATGCCCGTCACCAGCAGCCCCGAACGTATCGCCGCGTTCATCGACCGCTGGTCCGAGCACCCGTACTCCGATGCGATCCAGCGCCTGACCGGCATGCACTGGAACCCGCCGTTCCCGCCGCCGCCCGCGATCGACCGCCATGACCCGATCGCGCTGCGCGAGTACCACCGCGCGGAGTTCCGGGTGTGGATCCGCAAGAACCGCGCCGAGCTGGAACGTCGCGCCCTCGCGCATGGCGAGCAGCTGGAGCTGAGTGCATGATCGCCTACGAACGCGTCCTGGACGCCTTCCGAGATCAGGGCCTGGTCGTCATCGAACGCGGCGGCAACACCGCCAACGCCCAAGCCCCGGGTCATTCCCCGGCGGACCGCTCAGTGTCCATTCGCGGCATTGAGGGCCAGGTCCTGATCAACTGCCACAGCGACGACACCGACACTGTGCTCGACCAACTGGGCCTGACGCTGTCGGACCTGTTCGACAACCCCAAGGGCTCGGAGTACCGCTACGACGACGGCCGCGTGGTGCACCGCTCGCCCGCCAAACGGTTCATCCAGTCGGGCAACACCCAGGGCAGCAGCCTGTTCCGCGCTAGCCGTCTCGCCGATGCGACTGTGGTGTATCTGGTCGAAGGCGAAAAGGACGTGCTCGCTGTCGAATCCCTCGGTGGCGTAGCGACCTGCAATGCCGGTGGTGCGGGCAAACTGCACCTGTTCGACCTCACCCCGCTGCACGGCAAGACCGTGATCGTGGTGCGCGACATGGACGAGGTGGGCGAAAAGCACGTCCGCCAGGCCATGGAGCTGCTCGACGGCTACGCCACGGTGAAGCTGGTGTGCCCGGCCGCCGGGAAGGACGCCGCCGACCACATCCTGGCCGGCCACGGCCTCGACGACTTCGTGCCCGTCTCTGCGCCAATGCCCGAAGGTGTCACCAAACTGTCTGATGCCGCAGCGGATTGGTGGGACTGGCAGCAGGCCCCGCCCGAGCAGGTGCGGATCTTCCCGTCCCCGTGGCCGGCCATGAACGACAACATCGCTGGCGGATTCCATCCGAAGCGCTGCTACGTTATCGCCGGCCGCCCTGGTGGCGGCAAGACGATCGGTCTGCTCAACATCGGCCAGTACCTGGGCGAGAGCGGGTTTCCGTCGCTGTTCTTCTCCATGGAAATGCCCATGCTGGAGATGGTTTCGCGCGTCATGTCCGCTGGAGCGGAAGCGAACTACGGGCGCATCACCCGCCGCCAGCTCGATCAGTGGGATCTGCGCAAGCTCGAGCTGTACCGCGACGGCGGCCGGGTCGAAGAGACCCAGCTCTACCTGATGGACCGCTCCACGCTGACCATCGAGGACATGCGCGCCATCGCGCGACAGATGAAGCAATCGGTCGGCCTGGACGCCGTGCTCATCGACTACATCGGCCTGGTCACCGCCTCCAAAGGCAAACGCGAACGCCGAGAAGCGCTGGGCCACGTCATGAAAGAGGCCGTGAAGATGGCCAAGGAACTCGACATCGCCGTGTTCATCGCCTCCCAGCTCAACCGCGGCCCCGAACAATCCTCCCGCCCGCCGGTGCTGTCGGACCTGCGCGAGACCGGCGACATCGAACAGGACTGCGACGCAGCGTTTCTGCTGCACCACCCGCTGATGGACGGCCAACCCACCGGCGAAATCGAAATCATCATCGCCAAAAACCGCACCGGCCCAACAGGAGTCATCGTCACGCTTCCGTGGCGACCGAACTACGCCAAGATCGGAGTCTGAGCAGCTTGCTCATCGAAAAGAAGCCCACCGCCCTGCGCCATCGCGTCAACGCGGCACTCGAGATCACCACCCTGGGCATACAGCAGATGCTCGGCCTCACCGACCCCATCGTGGTCGACCTGGAAGCGATCCTGGAAACGTTCGACTGGGGCGCACCCGAACCGTTCGACGGCCGCCCGGACTGGGACACCTACTTCCTCGAAATCGCCCGCACCGTCGCCATCCGATCCACCTGCGTACGAGCCAAAGTCGGCGCGGTCGTTGCCACCGACAACCGGCTACGCGGGGCCGGCTACAACGAAAGCCCACCCGGCAAACCCGGCTGCGAATCCTGCCCGCGCCGCGAATCCGGCTGCGCCCCAGGCAGCTCCTACGACACCGGCCCCGGCACATGCCACGCGGTGCACGCCGAAGCCAACGCCCTGCTCGACGCCAACCGCTTCGACCTCATCGGCGCCACCCTCTACATCACCCGCGAACCGTGCCCCGGCTGCCTGAAGCTCATCGAAGCCGCCGGCATCGCCCGCATCGTCCACCCCTGACCGAAAGACCTACCGTGACAACGAAACCCAGAGTCGACGTCGTCGGCAACGAACACGCCATCATCGTCTCCACCGAGGGCTGGACCCACGTCCTGGAAGCCCGGGACTGGGAGATCCGTGCCATTCCACCGAAGTCCGTCGACGGACCCTACGAAATCGAAATGGTCTTTCGTGGACCGAGCTTCAGCAGCCACAGCCGAGGTCCCATCGCATGAGCGAAGTACGTGAACTTCCCCTGAGCTACGTCCTCAACGATGTAGCCACCGGCGACGGGCATTCCTGGCAGCAGGAATTCCGGTGGCTGTGGACCCACGACACCGGCAAGATGCTGACCCTCGTGCAGAGCATCGCCGAGAACGGCATCTACAAGGCCATCGAGATCGGCAAGCCCGCCGGTGGCGACCCCGAGGGCCGCCCGCGCATGTGGGGTGGGCACCACCGGGTGGCCGCAGCTGTCGCGTTGCAACTGCCCACCATTCCGGTGCGCTTCTACCTGGAAGCCGCCGCCGCGTGAGCCGCGGACAGAAGCCGCGGTGGCCGGAGTTCTACCCGCGCATGAAATACCGGGCACGCAAACGCGACCGGCGGCGTGTGCGGATCCGGTTCTGGAACGAGCACTTCGAACCGCTGTGGCCGCAGCCGGCGCTGAGCCCAGCCGTGGTGCTCACCATCTTGACCTACGCCGAGCAACGCTCCCGCTGGAGCGGAACGGCAAACCAATCGGATTACGAACTGAGATAAGGAGATTCAGCAGTGATTGATGTGCTGATCATGGGCGGCACCTGGAACCCGGCGGGTGACCCGGTCACCGAGGCGTTCGCCCAGCGCCTGGACCCGGAACTGTTCAACTACCGGTACGTGCCGTACCCGGCGACCTACGGCGGCCGGGGAATGTCGTACGCCTACAGCGTCGGGGAAGGCCGACGGGCGCTGTTGGATGCGATCTACAGAGCCCCGAATCCCGTCCTGCTGGCTGGATATTCGCAAGGCGCCGGCATCGCAGGAGACGTCGCGGCATCCATCAAGCGCGAGCCATTCAGCGACCTTGAGGTGATCGGCGCTGCGCTGATCGCTGATCCGCTGCGCCCCTCGGGCTGGGGAACGGTGGGGATCAACGGCTGCGGCATCGCTGGGCAGCGGCCGATCTCGACTATGCCGGTGTGGTGGGCTGTGGCTGACCGTGATCCGATCACCGCGCTGCCGGAAGGGTCGCCGCTGCGGTCGGTGGCCGACTTCACCGCCTACTGGAGCATGAACAGCGTCGAGAGCTTCGCGCAATGGGGCCAGTCGATCGTCGACACCGCGGTTCGTCAGCGCTATCAGCAGTGGTGGTCGCCGGGGAACTGGCGCGAGGCCGCCGAGGTCATCGGCCAAGCCAACGCGTACTTGTTCGAAGGTCGGCACACCGCCGCCTACATTGCCGAAGGCCATTGCGAGTGGCTCGCCGATCAAGTGAACGGCTACGCCAGGATCCGAGCGTCCCAAAAATCCCGCTGAGGAACGCAATGGGATCACAAACAGCGAGGTAGGCGGCAATTCGGTTTACACCCTACATCCCATGGAATTTGGGATATGAGGTAGGGTGGCGCTGGAGTAGACCTGAAAGGAGCCGCCGCCGTGGCAGCTGGAGATACACAAATCACCGTCGTCGGGCGGCTGACGGCAGACCCCGAACTGCGGTTCACCCCCGGCGGTGCCGCGGTCGCCAACTTCACCATCGCCTCCAACCCGCGCGTGTACGACCGGAACACGAACGAGTGGAAAGACGGCGAGGCCCTGTTCATGCGCTGCAACATCTGGCGCGAAGCCGCGGAGAATGTTGCCGAGAGCCTCACGCGCGGCATGGCCGTCGTGGCGCACGGCGTCCTCAAGCAGCGCTCCTACGACACCAAAGAAGGCGACAAGCGCACCGTCGTAGAGCTGGAGGTGTCGTCGGTCGGCCCGGACCTGGCCAAGGGGCAGCGCGCGAAGGTCACCAAGACCCAGCCCGGCGCAGGCACCGGCGGCAAGTCCGACGCGTGGGGCGGCCAGTCCGGCAGCAACAGCGATGCCGCACCGCCCTTCTGATCCATCCCCGCCGGTAACTCGCCGTCAACATCACCGCCCGAGTCCTAACCTCGGGACCTCGGAATTGAAAGTGCGCTCATGACCCCGGACTCCAATACGGCGAGGCGCAACTGCGGCGAGCACACCACCCCACGTCCCAGGGGTGGAAAAGGCTGCTGGCGAGACGATTTGGCGCTGGTTCTCGATCAGGCAATCGCCGTCGACGAACACACCCAGGCCGCCATCGTTCGCCTGCGCCACGCCCTCGACACCGGAGCCCTCGACCTCCGATAAAAGCGAGCACAACTGCATATGGCTTCACACGACCGGGACTGGATGGTCCGCGCACAGTGCCGCGACACCACCGACTACGGCCTCTACGACTCCGACAACCGCGGAGGCGGCCAAGCCGAGCAAGCTCAGCGCGCCTGCGGTGGATGCCCCGTCCGTCCCGAATGCGCGAGCTACGCACTCAAATTCGCCGACAGCATCGGCGGCCTGGTGTGGGCCGGTGTTCCCGTTCCGGAATCACCGACCACCATCTACTACCACCGCGCCCTTGACCGGCTACGCATCATCGCCGAGGGCGCGCGATGACAGTCCCGATCGAACTAGTCACTGCGGCAGCGGCATTCGACGATCCGCTCTATGTGATCACCATCCCCGGCGAGCCCGTGCCCAAGAAACGGCCCCGATTCAGTGGCCGGCGCGCCTACACGACCCGTGAGGATCACGACGCCGAGGCCCGCACCGGATGGCATCTGGCCCAAGTGATTCCCGAGCCGCTGCGGGGGAACCTCGCGGTCGCCTGCGTCTACTACCGCAGCACGCGCCGGGTTGTCGACAAGGACAACCTGGCCAAGCACGTCATGGACGCGGGCAACGGCATCGCCTGGCATGACGACTCCCAGTGCACCGCGGAGTTCGGCGTGATCGAACTCGACCGCGCCAACCCGCGCACGGTCATCATCATCGCCCGCCATCAATCCAGTCTGGTTCGAAAATGATCCTCACTCTCACCCGCACCGTGTACCGGATCCTCGGCATCCCCGTCGCCTCGGTCACCCGCCAGGAATGCACCGCCGAATCCGAGGCCGGCGACGAAAACGCCGACACCGACGGCGATTCCACGCCGGTGCCGGAACCGCAGCTCACCCAGCATGGCTACGCCTACTCGTGCAGCGAATGCGGCGAGCTGCTGCTGGAGGGCCTGGCCGAACCGCTCATCGGCGCGGACTACATCGAACTTGCCCTGCACCACGACTGCCAGGAGACCGACCATGTCGAATCGTGAAACCCGCACCCCGGAAGAGGAACTCGGCGACGCCATCCGCCGCTGGGTCGCAGCCACCTCCGGCGGCGCACTCGCCACGGACTTCATCCTGTTCTCGGCCGCGCACGACCCCGCCCGGGTCGGCACCAGCTACTACCTGATCACGTCCGAAGGCATGCCGTACCACACCGCAATCGGCCTCACGCAGCACCTGGGCGAGATCGTCGAAGACAGCTTCCGCGAAGAGTGACCATGTACGGGCTGCCCAACCTCATCGCGCTCCAGGCCGCGGCGGAGCGCGCCAACGCGCACATCCCATACGGCACTGACACCCCGGAGTTCCATACCGCGGCCGAAGAGCTTCTGCCGCACGTGTTCCGGGTGATCGACCACCTTCTGGCGGAAGCTGGGCAGCCGGTGGTCGGCGATGCCCGCGCGCACCTCGCCGCGCTCATGCGCGCCGGTCACACCCAGGCCAGCATTTCGAAGGCATCGGGGGTGTCTACAGCAACAATCAGCCGGATCGTCAACGGCGCCACAGCGCGCCCGTCCACCGAAGTGGCTGCACAACTCCTGGCGATCCCTGTGGAAGCACCCCGGGAAGCGCCCGTCGATGCCGAGCTGCTCGCCAAACTTGAACGCGGCGAGAAAGTTTCGGTGCCATTCGGGCAGAAGGACCGCTACGCCGAGCTGCTCTCCGCGGCCGGCGCGGACACCCAGCACATCGTGCACACATTGCGCATGTCCTACGCCCGCGCGATCAAGGCCCAGAAAGCGGCAGCATGAAAACCGAACTCACGGCCTGGCAGCTGACCAACGACCACGCCGGCATGATCCTGTCCTGGCGCAAGAAATCCCGGCTTCGCACCGGGACCATCGGACGCGTCACCCGCCACGGCAGCGACGAAAACTGTTACGTCCACATCGAACTCCGCAACCCCACCGAACTCGCAGTACTCGCGGGCAGCGAACTAGTGCACGTGCACCCCTAGAGGTCTGGCTCCTGGTCATCGCTCCAGCGGCCGAACTCTTCGACCGGGTACACGATGAAGGCTACGTCCCCCGTAGCCATGCCGAGCTGCTTTGCGATTCGCTTCACCGGCGACGGGTCATCGTCGGGCAACTCTTTCCATGCTGCCCAGACCAGCTTCTCGGTGGCGTTCAGCAGTGGGGCGGTCCGGGTGCTGGGCTCGACCTCGCGGATCTCTTTCTCCGCTTCGTCGTACTGACCCCAGGCCAGGTAGTCGATCGCGAACCGGGCCATGTGATAGCCGCACAGGGCCTGGGTGACATCAGGGTCTTCACCCACCGTCTTGACCAGTTGTTCGGCTTCGCCGTCGCACTTGTCGCACTTCAGGCTCAAGGCTTGCGCCGCCTCTCAGTCTTCGAGGGGAAGGACAGATATCGACCACTCGAGTTCGCCGAGGTCGTAGAGTTCGCCCACGCCTTGTTCGGCAACTTTCTGGTGCAACTTGGTCTTTGCGCCGGCATCGGTGCGGTGCGCCGACGTGTAGCCCCAATACTCTCCGTCTTCCTCGTGCTCGACTGTCATGAGGTAGACCTTCGGGGTTTCGGAGCGTTCGGCGGTGATCTGCTGGCGCCGCAGCTCTGCGAATCGGTTCAGCCAGTCTGTGATATCGGCCGGCGACGGTACACGGGCGGGCGGCTGATCTTCGGAGAACAGCAAGCCGGTGTCCGGGATATGGGCGAACGCATACGCGATGTCGAGAATGTCCCGCTGGGTGAACGCCGGTTCGTCGTACAGAGGGTTGCTGGTCAAAGTTCAGTCCTCGTCCTTGCGGTTGGCCCTGGTGCCGAAGAGCATGCCACTGCGGTCCGACACCGATGCGGTGCGACGCTGTTCTGGCGCGCGGACCTCTGCGTGTTCGTGAACGACGGAACCCCGGCCAGCGCGACCGGGGTTCCGTCGTTTGCCTGTGGCTAGTCTTTCAGGCTTACAGCCCGAATAGGGCCTTGAGTAGCGAATCAACCTCAGCCATCTCGCTGGCCGTGGCCTGGCCGGCGAGTTCGCCCTTTTCGAGGTTGGCCAGCGGGACCGACTGTGTTCGCCACACGACCGCGGATCCGTTCTCGACTGCGGAGATCGGTGCGGTGACGTGCTGGCGGGTGCCGGGCGACTCGACGATCGGCGTGATGAAGACGTAGCCGATCGGTTCGGCGACGTCGACATCGGACACGACCAGCGCGTTCATCGCACGCCCGGTCACCGTGGTGATTCGGTAGACGTCACCTCTATGCACTGGCGCGCCACTCCTCGCAGGTCGCATCGAAGTCGGCGAGCTGCTGGTCTTCCTCGGCGGTCATGGCTTTGGCCTGCGAGGTCAGCAGGAACACCCGAGCGGCGTGCTCGAATCCTGCGGATCGGTTGCCTCCGGAGACGCGCTCGATGGCGGCGACGATCTGCTCGTCGACGGTGATGGATATCTGCTTGGTGGCCATGATATTGACGGTATCACCGTTCATATCATTCCTGATGGGTGAAATGGTCACCTTGTTCCTTTCAGGTGGGGTGGAGACAGCAGAAGGCCCCCGTTCACCGTGGTGATTGGGGGCCTTCTGCTGGGCAGCCGGATGGCTGCGGGGACTAGCCGAAGTGCTCGGTCAGCTGTTTCCAGCCCCAGGCTTCGGCGGTAGCCCAGTCATCGTCCGGAGTGATCCGGGTCTTGCTGATGGGCGCGGTGACCCACCTCAACGACCGGCGGCCGTCGAGAGGGCGAAGCACCCAATACCCGCGTTCCTGGCCGACGCCGTAGCAGTCGTCCAGGTGCAGCTTGTAGCCCTGCCACCGGAGAGTGGCGCGGCGGGTGAGGTTGCGCCGCAGCCACCGGCCGCGCCACAGCAGTTCACGCCACCAGCTTTCGTGGGGCAGATCTCCGTAACTTCCATTCGTCCAAGGCATTTCGGTTATCCAATCGGGCATTCTTTGGCGGACACTTCACGTTCCCGAGACGGCCCCGGAGTCCATGCGAACGGATTGCTCTCCAACGTACCGACCACGCTGACGTTCATCCGCCACGTACCCGGCGAGCATTCCGCGGAGGTCTGGTACTTGATGCCAGGCTCGGGCGGGGGGATCTGCTTGAAGTCGCGACTGGCCATCGAGACCCAGACGCCATCCACCTTCTTCTCCAGCTTCAAGGTCACGATGTGCTCGGCCGGCGGCACATCGCAGAAGGCCCACGCATCAGCGTCGATGCGCGGCTTGACCACGGTCGGCTTGCTGAACGTGTAGTCCAGCACGCACGACTTCTTCAGCGAGGCCAGTCCGAAGGGCGCAGTCGGCGACGATGGCGCGTCGACCGTGGCCTCCGACGCGGCCGGCGTCGACGGGATCGCGGCGGACTGGCTGGCGATGACTGCCGCTCCCACAGCAATCACCATCATGCTCAGGTTGTAGCTGGTGCTCATTTCTCCCATTTCCATTGAGGTGGTGTCGATTGCGTGCTCGGGTGCCGAGCCGGTGAACTCGGCGGACCCCTCGCAGACGGCATCCGTGCGGCTAGCAGGCGAAGCTGGCGCGGACGTCGCGGAGTTGTCGGGTGAGGTCTTCGATCACCGCACGGAACAGCTGTTCGCCGGTGGTGATGTCGCGGCGCCAGGGCAGGTGGCTGGGGCTGTTGATGGCGTCGAAGTCGGCGTAGCGGACGCTGGTCAATTGCACGCCAGTGTCGATGGTCTGAATGATCATCTCGATGTGGAGGAACTCGCCGTCGGCGTCGTAGGCGGTGTCGCAGAACAGGTCGGCGGTTCCGGTGATGCCGGTGACGGAGAACATGTGGTCCTCGCCCTCGGGGAGCGCGAGCTCAACCTCTGCGGTGGCATGGATCAGTCTGTAAACGGCTGCCTGCCAGCCGTTTTCCCAATCGCCCTCATGCGGGAGAGTCACCATTGCGCCGGTTTTGGTGATCAGTTCGTCGTCGACGTGGACGGCCAGGGAAGCGAGATTGCACACGGAAACTCCTTGGGATGGTTAGGCGTAGCGGTACAGGGCCTCGAAGCGCTGTAGCTCGTGGTCGATGTCGGAGATGACGGCCTGGGCGACGTCGAAAGGCAGTCGCAGGCGGGTGTCTTCGCGCCACTGATCGGGGCCAAAGCGCACTACGTTGTAGTCGGTGTAGCGGACCATCGGCAGGGCGTAGCCGTTGCTGGCTTCGGCTCGCACGATCAGCCCGTCGGTGAAGTCCTCGTAGCTGTCGCCGATGAAGTCGTAGGCCAGCTTCAAACTCTGACCAGCCAAAATCGGTGGGGCATCGAAGATTCCGAACGGCACCTCGGTGAGATGGTCGAGGATATTGGCCAACATGTCCGGCCATCCGGCCGTCGCCCAGCCTCCTGGGCACTCGCCGGTGGTGATGTCGTAGCCGGAGTAGCCGCGGGTTCGTTCATGGTCGGACAGGGCGTCCAAGAGGTGACGGGGGTGGTATTCGATGTGCATGTCTTCTCCTTGGGATCAGATGCGGGGAATGAGCACAGGGCTCGGAGAAAGCAGATTGACCACTTCGGGGCCGACGTATTGGCGACACCCGCACGCAACAGTGCTGGCGTACAGGCGATTTCGTGTGATCTGAATGTCGCCGTAGTCGTCGAGGACCGGGTGTCCATGGCGGTTGCGCACCACGTCCTCGGTGTCGTTGTAGATGACCTCAAGGTGTGCGCAGCTGTGCTCGACGCGGTCGTGGAGGGCAAGGTGGTGCCCGCACCCACAGATCGCGGCCTGGGTCGGGTCGGTGGCCCGGTGGCGGAATAAGCCCATCGGCAATTGCCCTTTCAGGTACGGGGTGGTCAGTAGCCGAAAATTTCAGCGAGGCATTTGAATTCGTCTTCGAGCATCTGGACGACACCGCGCAGGACGGTTGCGTAAGTGCGGGACGTGGTGCGGGACCAGTCTTCGTCGAGATAGGGGATGTCGTCCCCGCTGGAGCACTCGACGGTGACGAAGGTGACGTCTTTGATTGACTTGAAGCGCACGAGCAGGCCGGTGGTGTTGCCATAGCCGTCGGCGAGCAACTGGTAATCGAGCGTGATCCCCTGGAACACGGTGTTTTCGATGGCGTACACCGGGCTCTCGGCGTATACGGCCCCGGGGTCGCCATGGTCGCCGTAGATGGCGTCGATGATGTCGGCCACGATCTCGTACCACGAGTGGTGCCATTGCCAGCCGTCGATCTCTTCGGTGGAACCGCTGCGGATCCAGTTCTCCGCCCACTCATTCGAGGCGAAAGCGCTGGCGATTTTGTCTTCGGCGACCCAGGCGGTTAGGGACATACGGGTGCTCCTTGTTCGGAAGTGTTGGGGCTGTGGGTAATTCAGGAAGTGACGGTCCAGGCGGCTGGCGGGTTCGCGCCGACGGCGAGCTGGTCGAGCAGGTCGGCTTTGAGGTCGCGGATCTGGTCGCCGAGTTCTTCGCGGGACCGGATGCGTTCGATGTCCATGCCGTCGGGGTCGGCGTCGTTGAGTGCATCGAGGGTTGCTTCCAGGCGCACGATGTCGGCCCACTGGCCGTCGGGGTCGAGGACCCGTCTGCTGCTGATCGCACTGCGCCGAACGGCGATCTCTGGGGCGGGCATCCCTGCTGGTCGCCAGCCGCCGCCGAGAAGCCACACGGTGAGCTTGGCTTCGGCGAGATCGTGCTGCTCTTGGAGTGATTCCCGCTCGCCGTGGTAGCGCTCGGTCTCCTTGTAGTCGGCGCGTCCGGCGTCTTCCAGCGCCTCGAATGCGTTCGACATGTCTTCCATTTGGAACTTGAGATCCTGGATCGCCCGCCAGGCGGCGTCGGGGCTGAAGCCTTCCCAGCGGGGCATTCGGATGTCGTGGTGCATGGTGTTCCTCTTTCTGTCGTACGTTCCATGCAGACTATGGTGTATGGAACGTGGAACGGTAACGGGGCGGAGTCGCCCCGTCGACCGCAGGGAAAGTGAGGGCGTGACCGCGTGTGGGTAGTGGTAGGGATCGCGTTGGCGATCACGTTCTTGCTGGATATCGCCTGCCTGGCGGCACCGATGAGCTGGGCTGACCGGCTGTGGCGGTGGTCGCGCTGCGCAGAAGGGTTCACGCTGATGGTCTTGATCGTGTGGGCCGTGCAGCTGACCGTCGAAGCGGTGAACCGATGAGCCCGGCACCGGTCGAGGTGCGAGTCACCAGTCGCACCGGCGGACAGAAGGGCCGCAAGCTCGCCCGCTTCGGCCTCATCCCGGCCGGCCCGCTGCGCGAGCTGGCCGAACTCTACGGCCGCGGCGCGGCCAAGTACTCAGATGACAACTGGCGCAAGGGATATGACTGGTCGCTGTCTTTCGACGCGATGATGCGCCACGCCTGGGCGTTCTGGGACGGCGAAGACATCGACGAAGAGACCGGCGCCAAACACATCATGTGCGCGGTCTGGCACGGAATCACGTTGGCCGCGTTCATGGTTATGCATCGCGGCTTCGACGACCGGCCCGCAACGCGGCCGGCCGAGGGGGAGGAACTCGAGTGCCCGTTCTGACCGACGGCCCGTGGACCGAGCGCATCCTGGGCGGATTCGACCTCGAAACCACCGGGCCGGAACCGGAATCCGCGCGGATCGTGACAGCGTGCCTGGCCTACTTCCACGACGGGAAGCTGAGCAAACGCACATGGCTGCTGGATCCGGGCTGCGAGATACCCGAAGGCGCAACCGAAGTGCACGGCATCTCCACCGAGAAGGCCCGCGCCGAGGGCATGGACTACGCGGCCGGCCTCGCTGAGATCACCAATTGCCTGGCGTGGCTCTGGGGACAGGGCGCGGTGGTCTCGATCTACAACGGCTCCTACGACTGCACCGTCATGGCCGCGGAGTCCAACCGCATTGGCGCGAACAAACTCTGGCGACCCGGCCCGGTCGTGGACCCATACGTGATCGACAAGTACTGGGATCCAGACCGGCGCGAGAAACGCACGCTCGGCATGGTGGCCGCCCACTACGACGTGGAGCTGGCCAACGCCCACGACGCCGGCGACGACACCATGGCGGCGATGCGCCTGGCGTGGGTGCTGGCCCGCAAGTTCCCCGAGGTCGGTGCGCTCAGCGTGCCGGAACTGATGGACGCTCAAGCGAAATGGCATCGACACAACTCCGACAGCTACCGCGACTGGGCGACCACGAAAGCCGCCAAGCTACGCGCCCGCATCGAAGAGCTGACCCAACGCGCCGCTGAACTGGAACGACGCGCAGCCAACCCCGACAGCGGATGGCCGCTTCGGGCGGGTGTTCAAACCTCGTGACAACTCGCAAACAGGCAGTAACCTCGAATGCGAGCGCCGCTCACCCGCTGGTAGCGGGGACAACTGAATAACAACTCAATATGGCCGGTGACGATCTGAAGTCCCGGCAGCCCGCCTCGAGCCTCGCGGATGCCGCGCCGAGCCGGGGCCTGCTTCCCCGGGCGCACGTTTGTCCTTCCGTGCGCCCGGGGATGCTGGTATCTGGGGCAGGTCAGTACATTTCGACGCCGCCGGCCTGCATCGCGCGAACGAACACTGACGCCTGCACTTGATCGGCATACGCCCGCGCGGCCCGGTGATCGCCAGCCGCCAACGCCTCCTTTGCCTTGCGCAGGTTCTCGTTGATATCCGCGTTCAGCTGCGCCGCTGCCTTCCGGCGCCCCGCTTCCAAGACGCGATCGAGTTCCTTCTGCTGCCGTCGGGACAATGCGGCGCGAATGCCGACCTTGGCCATGCTTCTCCCATCCTTCGGTGTACCTCCGACCTCCCGCCGGTGCGCGGGAATCCCTTCCATGTCTCGTGGACTGTTCATGTGGCGAGCGTGATGTACGACCGTGCTTCGCCATCGGGTTGCTCAAGCCATATTTGACCCTTCAACCTGCGCAAACGCGCTAAACGTGTGGTTGCTCACGGCGGGTTGACCAAACTGGTCGACCGTCCGACCCCGGTGGTAGAAATGGCAACCAACCTGACGCATCTGTGACCGCGGCACCACCGCGCCGCCAGTGCCGATCCACGGAATACACAACGAGGTGCATCCCCCATGCCCAGGACATCGCTCCCGCAGTTCGTCCGGTCCAGACGTGAGGCCCTGAAGTTCACGCAGGCCCGGCTCGCAGAGCTGTCCGGGATATCGAAGTCGGCCGTCGAAAAGATCGAGTCGGGCAAACTAATCCCCGGCCTCGAATCCCTCGGCTCCCTGTTCGATGCACTGCTGATCCCCTACGTGTACCGCGAACGCGTCGTCGCCGCCCTATTCCCCGGCATGCTCGATCGCATCCTCGGACCGGGCGTCGGCACACCAACCGCCGCCGACCTCGCCGACCTGGAAGACCTGCCGTACCCGGCCGCCTACATCTCCTTGCCCGAAGGCCACATCTTCGGCACCAACCAGCACTGGGACAACACCTTCCCCGGGTTGCAGGCCAAGGCGAACATGGTCGAATGGGTCTTCACCGATCCCATCGCCAAGGGCGTGCTGCTGGACTGGGACCGCGTCGCCCACGGGTTCACCTACGGGCTGCGGATGATGGGGCCGCTCGTCCTATCCGCTGACCGCATCGCCGAGATCGCTGCATCCTGCGAGTCGAACCCGAACTGGCAGCGCATGTGGACCACCGACCCGATCGAGCCCGCGAACCTGCAACCGATCCTGCGGCTTGCCTCCCCGTTCGACTGGCGTATCAGCCAGCGCGAAATCAAGATCGACAAGCCGCACCTGCCGCACCGACCCTGGGTTACTTACCGCCTCACCCCTGTCCGGGAACAGGCCGCCGCGTAACCCAGGGCAGACATACGAGACGGGGCCGACGATTACTCGCCAGCCCCGTCCACCCGCTCCAGCTCGGCCAAGCCCTCATCGAGGTTGGTGCCGATGAACGGCCGGTCCCTCGCGCTGATGAACATCCATGTGTCGCCGGTCAGTTCGATCACCATCCCCGCGATCCGCTTGTCCGAGTTCCAAGCCAGGCTCGTGCCTTCCTCCGCGGTATCTTCCAATCTCAATCCCATCGCGGCACCCTTCATCAACTCTCCTTCATCCTGATTCACGCGCTCAGCGCGACGAACTCCGCAACCGTGGCCTGCTCATGCACCGGCCGGTATCCACGCAGTGTGTAGCAGCCGCGGCACGCGAACACCGGCCCGTCGATCGACTTCACCATCGGGCCACGGCCGGCCTTACAGAAACGACACACACCGCCGCCGGCCACATGCTCGAAACGATCGACCGGGCCGAAATGGAAGTCGCCGCACAACATCAGCGACCCGGTCACCCGCGCATGCGGATACTGGCCCGCCAATTTGAGCAGCGAATTGTCGAACCGTCCCCACAGGGCGCGCACTCGCTGGAACTGTGTGCATCCCGAATCGTGCGCGCCGGGCGCGGTGGCAGTGTTCTCGCACACCAGCACCGCCCACCGATACTCCAGCTTCATCGGCCCATTCTCGAGCGCGAATCCCGTGGAGCGCAACAACTCCCGGATCACGCTGCGGTCAGTTTGTGTCCTTCGAGCCGCAGATGGATCATTCGGACGAGATCGGCGACAACATCGGCCGGCACGCCCTTCACGGAGAGATTGAAGGTGTCGTCGTAGCTGAACTCGGCTCCAACATGTTTCGAGTTCATCGCATCGTGGGGATCGCGATTGCTCCAGTTGCGGTTGTTGGTGTACGTCCAGCCGCCGGTGATGTCGGCCAGCTCCTTCACCTGCGCGGTGCGTTTCGCAGCCCGATCGTCGGCGGCCTGCTTCCTCGTTTTCGCCGCAGCGAACTCTTCCCAATACGCGAGCAGCAAGCGGCGTTTGATCTCGGCGGCAATCTTGGCCACGCCCTTGGCCTTCGAGATCCGGATCGTGTTCCGGAACTTGCGGTCGGCATATCCCGAGTAGTCGCCGAAGCTGGCGTAGACGACGATCTTGCCCCGATCGGCTGCATCCGAGAAGCGGTAGCCGTCGCCATCACGGAGCCTGAGGGACTGGCCGTCGACGGTGGCTAGCTCCACCTGGTCGAACTCGTACGCGGCCCGCCAGTCGCCGTCGAGGTGATAGACGAGTTCCTTCATGAAGTCTGCGTCGTACGCGGTCATAGTGAATCTCCCTGTCCTTGAGGTGATTTGGTGATCAGCGGAGCGACGTGCCGACCGGTGTTTCGGCGTCGACCGCGGTGAACGACATCCTGATATCGGGGTCTTTGCTGGCCCAGCTCAGGTGGATGTAGTGATCGTTTTCTCGTACCAGGACCCCTGAGCCATCGAGTTGGACGATGGTGCTGGTCCATTCGATGCGGCCCTCCTCGTCCACACCGTCCGGCGTGAGGATGTCCCGGACGATTCGGATCTGCTGACCAGGGGCGAAGTGCGTGTACTGCTCGGGGATCGGGCGCACGATCTCGACGCTGTCGATCGAACGCTCGATGGTGCCGATGTAGTGGCCGTCCTCGTTACCTTCGTCGTTCGCGAGTTCCTCGGAATCGAACAGGTATGAGATCTCGCTGTCATCGAGCTCATCGAGGTTGTTAGGCAACTCGTCGTTCTCGGCGAGCATTTCGACCAGTGCTGCCCTGGATACACGCATCTCGAACTGTTCGGTTGTCGACCAGCGGATGACGACTTCGTCGACCGGCATGAGGGCTGTGGACATAGTTGTTCCTCCTTGGTGGGCAAGGGTTTCGATGAGTGCTCGATTGAGCGGGCCAGTGGTCAGTGCCGGGCACGCACCCGGGTGTGGATGCGTGCCCGACTCAAACGGCGGGCACGCTAGATGAACTGGTGCGACACGAACTCGACGTCGCTGTCGCACTCTGTGCGGTAGTACTCCTCCTCATGCTCAGTGAGGTCGTCGGCGACGAGTTCGGTGATCTCCTTGGCGCTCAGCGCTTCTGGGGCGCGGCCGGCCAACTTGTCGGCGTACTCGTCTATGAACTCCGACAGCGGCTGCTTGTAGGTGAAGGTCTCGGTCCGGGTCCGAGTCCAGGTGTGTTCGATGTGCGGTTCGGGCATGGGTCTCCCTCGTGCGGAATGGATTTGAGTTACGCGCTGGCCAGGACCAGATCGAGCACCTTCAAGGTCGCCTGGTCCTGCTCGGAGGTCTTGCCGCTGATGGCGTTGGCCATGTTCCGCTCGGCGCGGGAGGTCTTGCCGCTCTTGAACGAGGCGTAGTGGTGGTTGTAGGTGTTGACCAGCTGCAACACCCCGAACGCGGTACCGGCCCACGGCGCAACGCGATTGTCGTTGCGGTACATGTCGGTGACCTTTTCCCGCTTCTCCTTCACCCGGGTGCGGGCAGCGCCTTCCTTCTCCGGCAGCGGCGCCCACTCGCCGACGAATGCTTCGAACTGGCGGCCACTCACAGGGATCCGGCACAGCTCAGCGATATCGGCGGCAAACTTGTCGGCCGACTCGACGATGATCTTCAGCGCTTCGCGAGCCTCCTGGATCCGCAGGTGGCTGTACTTGGTGTGCATGATCTTGATGCGGTTGCCGGTGTTGCGGGCCTCGCCGAGTGCCCACTCCATCGTGTTGTCGCACACCACGATCGTGTTGACCTTGGAGTACTGGGTAGCCAGCGAACCGTCATGCGAGGTGCACGCCAGCAGATTCGACCGGAACTCCACACCCTCTGGGGTTTTCACGTTGTCGGGGCGTTCGATCTGCACCCATGCCTGCGCACCGCCGCGGAGCAGGCCGGCCGAACCGATGCCAAGCGAATCGGTCGAGATCGCCAGGCCGTCCGGGGTGACGATCTCGGCCAGGCCCTTCAGCAGCCGGTCCGCGTACTGGTGGATCACGTAGCCCTGCTTGAACACACCGAACGGCTCCCCCGTCCCGCCGTGGTAGATCACCTGGCGGGTCTCATCGGTGACCGAACGCACCAGGTTGCCGTCATCGTCGATGGACGTGAAGTCGTCCATGGTGCCGGGGATGTCGAACCGCAGCGGCGCGGACTTCGCGTCCCAGTTGAATAGGCGGCGCTCGACCTCGGCGACTGGGACGAACCCTTCGTAGTGGTTGGGCTCGGAGCCCTGCTCGTCCTTGCGGTAGTGCCACGCCTTGCCGCGCTTGGCGGTCATGCCGATCAGCGTGTTGTTGTTCAGCCAGGTCATGGTCTCTTTGGACATGCTTGTCTCCCTTAGTGTTTGGGGTGGTGAGGATGCGGCGGCCGGTATCCGCCGCAGGGGGGTGATGTCAGTGCTCGGCGGCCGGGCGCGGCCACTTTGAGTGCTTGTCCCAGCCGGGGCAGCTGTGCATGTGGCCTAGCGCGACCCGGGCGAGGATGCCCAAGCTGTCGTCGTGCTCGGCGTCGGCGAGCACCTCGCCGCAGAGCTGGCACACCAGCTCCATGTCGGGCTTCACGTCGTCGAGCGGGGCCTTGATGTGCACCCAGTCCAGGACGTCGGACAGCGCCGGTGTGATGGATGGACGGTTGAAGGGGTTCGCTGCGGGCGTGACCGTGAGGGTCGCGGTGCCGCAATTGCTGGCAGATGAATCCGGCTCGGGCTCAACGCGATACGTTGCAGACCGTTGCAGATCATCGGTGTCGACCATCTGGCGCCACTCGTAAGTCTTGGATCGGCCGTAGGCGACTGCGTCTTCGATCTGCTCCATCGAAACGCCGCCCATGGTGGCGCGGCCGATGGCAGCCTGAGCCGCCCTGACCCGTCCGTTCCGCATGGCGTCCTTGATCTCGTCCAGGACGCCCCAGGTTTCTTGAATGCCGAACTGGTTGTTGCTCATTCGTGCATCACCAGCCGTTGTAATCGACCAGAGCAGCAGTTACCGCGGCGAACGGTGCCGAGCTATCCGGCGCTGGCACGTCGGTCTTCCACACTCGCACCGGCACCGTGAACGCCGTCTTCTCGCCGTCCTGTCCGCCCAGGTGGTACGTCCACACCCAGGCCGGCCGCCGCAGCCCGGTGTCGACCACGGTCATTTCGTCGAAGTCGTCGGTATCGAAGACCTCGCCGACGTACACCAGGTCTCCGTCGTAGACGAGCTGGAATGCGCCCCGAATCGGGTCCGCGAGGTGACAGGGTGCGATCAAGAAGTTGCCCGCCAAGCCGATGCCGGCGAAACGATGGACGTTGCCATCGGAGAACTCGAGGAGATCCCCGTCGGAGGGGACGAGATCCTTGGATTCCGCCGTGCGGTCTTCGCGTTCGTATCGCACCGCCAGTGCTTCAGCGGCGTGGCGTCGGTCGTGCTCGCCCCACAGTCGGTCTCTGAGCGGCAGGATGATCGGGTCGAATCGCATTTGTTTTTCCCATGGTTGAGCAGGCCGCGAGCATGAAGCCCGCGGCCTGACAGGTGGACTGGTTGGTGCGCCGCTACACGCGGCTGAGGAGTTGCTTCAGCTCGTCCCGGGTTTCACGCAGCGAGTTGGCTTCCTGCCTGTCGTCACAGAAGCAGCAGCTGTCGTCGCAGTCGTCTTCCGGGTCGTGGGCCTCTTCGTCGTAGTAGTCAGCGAGGCGAGTTAGCGCGGTCTCAAGGTCGTGTCCGTGCAGGAGCACGAAGTCCAGCAGCTGCTTTCGGCGTCGGCGGGTTGCGCTCACCAGGTGTTCTCCTCGGGTGCGGTGTCGGGCAACGTGTAGCCGAGTTCGATCAGCAGTGCGTTGTCGATGTGCTTCAGATCGACTCCCGAGACGGCGTTCCAGTGCCAGGGGCAGCGGCACTTGCGCATGCCCTTGAATGGCTTCTCGCCAGCATGGATTGGGGATTTGCAGTCGAACGGGAGGCCCTCGGCGCACGGGAACTGCGGGCAGTCGATGACGACAACATCAGCGTGATCGGGGTTGCGCCAGATGTCGTTGTATTCGGCGGAGAAGGTGGGGACTGTCGCGTCAGCTGCGACCGTGCCCCGCTCGCTGATGTCGTCCCAGATATGGAAGAGCCAGGCACTGCGCTTGGCGTCGATCATCGAATCTCCGTGCAGGACATAGGTATATGGCTTTTCGCCGTCGTGGCGTTCCCTGCCGGAGACGTTGATGGTGAAGACCTTCACGCCTGGTCGCCCTCCGATAGGAGGTTGCCGAGTTCAGCGTCGAAGCTGGCCAGTAGCTGCGCCTCCCAGGTGAGTTTCTCGATCGCCCCGTTGATGACGGCTTCGTCCTCAAGCTCGGCGATCTCTTCGCCGAAATGCTGTGCGGCGTGAATCAGCACTTCGACGAAGTCGTGTTCGTGTCGATCGGCGAGGTGCCCGAGGTTGGCGATGAAGTCGCCGACGATCGTGATGAAGTAGTCCTGGTCGTCAAGGATCTCGTTGGTCAGCTCGACGCCGTAGGTACGTGCCCAGATGGAAACACCGACGCGGGCATGATCTGCCAGACTGCGGGATTTCTCGGCGGCGCTCATCGCGGCCGGGGCGATATCGACGGGATGCTGACCGGACTCGTTCATCTCCGTGGCCCACTCCTCAGCGTGGGATTCGGCGGCGTCCATGAGGATCTCGGCGAAGTCAAGGCCGTTCAGCCGGATCAGGTGCATGACGTCTTTGAGGAGTTCCTCGGCCTGCTCGCGTAGCTGGTCCTCGTCTTCTTCGATCGGCGAGGTCACTCCGTGGATCCACATGCTGTGGTGGTGCGCGTGGAGGGTGGTCCGCGCTTGTGCGGCGCCGCGCCGGTTCTCTTCGATTGCGTTGCTGCTCATAGTTTCTCCCTGGGGTGGTGGTTAGGCGGCGGTGAGGTCGGCGGCGAACCGCAGTAGGTGCTCGGCCGCCTCATGGGGCAGCTCGAACTTCATTTCGACCGTGGTGCCGTTGATGCGGAACTGGCCGCGGTGCGGTGTCTCGCCGAAGAGCCAGTAGCTGGTGTGGCCCGGTTTGTGGGCGTCGATGATCGCGCCCAGGCGCTGGGCGAACTCCTGCCGGTTGGACAGCTCGATCTCCCAAGCGAGCTGTTTGGCGTGCGCCGTCTCGTAGGTCTGGAGATAGGCGGACAGAAATCGTTTGCGGATGTCGCGGGCGATCTGTTCGTCGGATCTGGCTGTGCTGATCGTGATCTCGGTGCGGCCGGCGTCGACTCCGGGGACGAAGTGGGTGCTATCTCCGAACGTCGGGGAGACCAGGATTCGGGTCTGCCGGTTGCGGCCCGCGCCGCGCTGGATGAGACGCATCCACATCTGCGCCCCGTCGGCCCGAGTGATGCGGGCGTCGCCGCCGTCGAGGAGATTGCCTGGCGCACCGAACCATTCGTCGCCGAGGTATCCGGCGATCCGGTGGGCACGCATGTGGAAGGTGTCGCCGTGGTCCACTGTCAGCCCTCCGTGAAGTACTCGGCGACGACGCGCGAAACCTCGAAGTGCGTCATCGGCTTGTCGCTGGTGTACCTGCTCGGCCTGGTGACCGGCCTGCCCCACCGGGTGACGTGGTAGTTCCACTCGCCTGCATGGGCTACGTCGTTCGCCTCGGCACCGACCATGGAGAGGTAGATCTCGAGTCCGCCGTTGATGCTGGTGATGAAGGTTTCCTCGGCCGTATATCCGCACCCGCATTGGCACGTGTCGAAGTCGTCAGCGTCCTCGTCGTACCCGTAGTCGTCTCTCTCCTCCTCGTACAGGTCGTCGTCCTCTTCGTCTTCGTCGATGGTGGGGGCCGCGATCTCGGGAAGCTTCTCGAGATCGAAGTGATAGAGAGCCTGGGTGACGATGGCTTTGTGGTCCTCGCCGCGGATGTGGGCGGCCATCAGGACGTTGCTGATGACATCGACTGCGAGAGTGGGGAACTCGTCAGGGTTGTCAAGGTCTTCGACGGCGCGCCGGTTTCCACCAGCGATGGCGCTGGCCAGCATCGCGACCTGTCCGAGGTGGGCGGCTTCGACACGTTCGGCGTAGGTGACGTCGTCGTGGACGATGGTCATTGGCTTCTCCCTTGGGGTGGTGGTTAGACGAAGACGGGTTCGTGATGGAAGTTCTCGACGCACTCGTAAATCGAGGGGACCTCGCCGTGCCAGCCCTTGCGGAAGTTGCCGGTTTGCAGCACGTAGGCGAGATATTCGTAGGTGAAGATCGTCTGCATTGATTGGGTTTCTTTCATTCCGTTTCTTGCGAATGTTGTTGCCGGTAAGGCATTTCGCTCTACGCTGCCGGGCGAGAATAACCAGCAGACATGGACATGAAGGGATGCATTTACACCCCTAAGGGCGAGGGGGCTTCTTGATCGCGGCCATGGTGTCGAAGGCGTCTGCGATGGCCTGGTGAATGAGGCCAGGGCCGTTGCCATACACCCAGTCCTCGTGCGTGGCAGGGGAATCGGTGAGCGGGTTGTGGTATCGGCCGTCGTACCAGCCGTATTCGAGGCTCCACACGGACGCTTCGCCCAGCTCCACTCCCGCGCGGCTCGCGGTCACCTGCACGCCGACGAAGAACCACTCGTCGGCGCGCCAGCCCGCCATCAGCTCCGGGTCACACAGGATCGGGTCGTACTTGCGCTCGGGGCTCTCGTCCTCGTCGCCGTACATCCGGGCATGAATGCGGAATCCGTCGATCACGCCCAGGTCCAGGCGTTCGATGGTGGTCATTGTGCTCCTTGGGATTTGGGGGTGCGGACCATGGACTCCGTGGTGTGGAAGTCCTTGTTCCGGCCGCGGTTGGGTTTGAATCCGAAGCGCCGGTAGAAGGGGCGCAGGCGGGTCAGTGACCCGCCGTATGCGTTGCTGGGGGTGAGAGCCGCCGGGATGCCCCAGTGGTCGGCTTCAGCGAGAAGGCGCTGCATGATCGCGGTGCCGATCCCCTGATTGCGTTGCTGCTCAGGGACGACGAGACGGCCCAGGATCAGGTGGGTGCCGCTCGTGTGAATCCACAGTGAGACACCGGGATACGTGGCTTCGATCGCGATCCGTAGCTCGTCAACTAGGTCGTCATCGGGCATCACGCGGCCTCGGCGATGACATTGCGGCGGCGAAGGTCCACAACCAGCTCGTCGCCGCGCCAGCGAGTGAGGGTCACTACTGTGCCCATGCGGGCAGCGATCCAGCCGGGGATCACCTTCTCGCCGAAGTCGCAGGCCGAGGAGTCGATCATCTCGGGGTAGCCGCCGCCGTGGCCGTAGTCCAGGTAGCCACCTAGGGCGAGTTCGTCGACGAGAGCCTCGCCGGCCTCGGTCAGCTCCCACGCTCCGATGGCGTCGCGGACGGCCTTGTGCAGGTCATCGCGGCCGTAGTCGTCCCAGTGCTCTTGGATCTGCTCCTGCTCGACGGCCGACCATTCGTCCTCGTCGAGGCATGAGCTGCTCTCGAGCGAGTCCAGGACGTCGGTCAAGTCCTCGGGTGCTGGAGAGTCCAGATCCAGTGCGACATGGTCGCAATCGGAGTACGGGCCGTCGGACAAGCCCCTGACCGTGCCCCACTGGCGGCGCAGCACGCGGGTGTTCGCGATGCCCATGGCGTCGTCGTAACCGTGGCGGTCTTTGGATCGGGTCGCGTTGATCAGCAGCAGGTCCTTGCCATCGGACCGCCAGGACGCCGGATAGAAGTGGGCGAACTGCTCACACCCTGCACGCCATTGCTTGCCGTAGGTCAGGGCCATTTGGCTACGGACGCTGCGGCTGAATGCGTCGATGCCGCCGTCGTAGTTTTCGGCCACATGGTGCAGGACTTCGTCATCGGACCAGTCCCAGCCGGAGTGCTCGGTGCGGTCGAAGATCCAGTTGCGGGCTTCGTGGATCTGGTCGGAATCCAATTGTTCGAGAACCTTCATCATGTTTCTTTCTGTTCGTTCTTTTACGGTGTAAAGATCGAGGCTCAAAAACGCCCCCACGAATGGAGGCGAACTTCAAACGCGATGCTTACCCGACGCAGGTGACCTCCTCCTGCACGCTGAACAGGTCGACGGCGGCCACCGCGCGGAAGTTCTTGGCGGCCATTTTCGGGGCGAAATGCGCCTTGCGGTATGTGTCCCGACCAGACGACGTCGGCGCTCCCGGGCGCTCATACGCCAGCTCGTCCCGGGTCTTCACGTTCACCACCCGTGCCCCCATCGGCGCGGTGGCATCGAGCACCCAGACCGTGTGCTGAAACGGTCCCGGAGACCACACCTCGCCCGACTTCGACACTCGTCCAACAGGTTCCGGCGATACCGTCCAAACGATTGCGTTGTAGGTGATCACGCGGCCACCGCCTGATGCTTCGCGCCAGCGGCAGTCGGAACCTTGCTGTTCAGCCATGCGGCGAGCGCAGGCAACTCGCCGGCCGGATTGCCCAGCATGGCCATGCGCGCTTCGACGTCAGCGAGCGCCGATTCCGGTTCGAACGGCATGCCCATCGCCATGGGCAGCAGGTCCGACGATGCGGTTGCCCAGTGCTGTGCGATGGCTCGCGCGACCGACGGCGTGATAAGCAGGCGGCACTCTTCGAACAGCGCCACCTCGGCGCGCAGCCGCTGCGCACCCGCGGCGAACGCGGTGATCGTCTTCATTTCGGTTGTCTCCCTGGGTGGTTGATGTGCCCCCGGTGAAGGGCATGAGAAAGGCCCCGACGTCTCCCGCGTCGGGGGCCTTGCGTGGGTTGATGATTCAGACTGCGCCGACTGCGGCGAGTCGCTTCTTGGAGGGGACCGCGCGGGCCAGCTCTCGATTCAGCACCCACTCGTCGACCTCGGTGCCGACGACGTAAACCAGCCGCGGGGCCTCGGCGACGATCTTGGGGAAGGTACTCGGGTGGCGTTGGCGCCACTGGTGCACCGCTTGCGGGCTCACCCCGTACTGGGCTGCGACCTGGGCGAGGTTTACCAGCAGGCCGCGACGGTTCCAGAACTCCGGCCGGTGCCAAACCAAGTTGCTCATCAGGCGACCTCCCCTTCCTTGAGGACCCGCACGAACGCACTGCTGGTGAGGCGCTTGAAGGTCATGGTCGTTTCGCGCATCGGATAAGTTGTGACGCCCTGGTAGGTCTGGGCGGTCACGACGCACATGGCGTCCGTGTCAGTGACCTCGCGGACCTCCAGCGTCCGGATGTTGTCGGCCCGGTTGTCGCGGTACTCGTCGCCGACGACCGGGGTGCGCTTCTTGACAGCTGTTTTGCTCATCGGGCCACCGCCACGGTGCGCAGGCCGCCGATCTCTTCGCCAGTGACCGGGTGTCGCATGATGAATGCTGTTGTGAGGCCGCCCAAGTTGTCGTCGGTGAACACCTGCACGTCCCATCCGTCGCGGAGCATCTCCTCCTTGACTTGTTCGACCAGCCGCCCGCACAGGCGTTCGCTGGTCTTGAGACCGGATTCCAGATGGCCGCCGTTCGCGCCCCACATTTGAACCGTGTAGTTCATGTCTTCCTGCCTGTCCGCCCGTTTCCGGGCACGAAAAAGGCCCCGAGCAGATCGCCCGGGGCCCTTGGTGTTTGGTCTGTAGTTAGTCGACGACGATTCCGGCAGCAGCCAGCTCGGCGTCGCGGTCCTCTGCGGAGATCACCTGCACGCCCACCAGCCGCGCATCCGACAGCACCGACCGCAGCACCCGCTCAGTGGTGTCGAGCGTCTCGGAGATCGCCTCGCGCAGTGGCGCATCCTCCACCGGCACACCGAACAAGGTGCGACCCGTGGCGGTGTTGTGGTTCACCATCACCCAGCGCCCAAACCCACGCATCAACCTTGTTTGCTGCTGCTCGGTCAACGCCCCCGTATCGGCCTGCACCTCGAGTGACCAGCCCGGCATGATCCAACCTCCCACGTCCGCCGAAGAGATATCCCCGGGCAAAAACACCGGGGACGATCCGAAGATTCCAGACTGCCTCACGCCATACCCTTCTGCAAATCAACTCCGAGCACCCGCTGCATCTTGAACAGGAAGTACTTGAGTTGGTCCATGGTCTCCGGAGTGGCCGGAAACTGCTCGTAGATGCCCTCGCGACGGAACCGCCAGCTGGTGTCAGGTCCCTGCCACACGCTCCACCCTTCGGCCTCGGCCGCCTTGATGGCGACGTCCATCCATTCCGAAATGACGCGCCATTGCGCTTCGACTTCCATGACTTCCTCCCGATTGACGAATTACGAATGAGTGGCTGAAAAGTCGGGGGAACCACCGGGTACGCCAGTGGCTCCGCACACTCGTTCAGCGCCGGTACTCGATGGCGAACGCCAGCGCGTTCGCGTTGTTGGACAGCAGGCCGGACACGATCGGAACAGCGAGGCCAGAACCGCGCAGGCTCGCCTCAACTTGATAGGCGGCCAACGCATCCCGGGACGCGACCACTGCGCTGGTGCGCTTGTCGAGCGAAACCATGAGCCCTCCTTGGGCATAGAAAAGGCCGCCACCGGTTAGCGGTGGCGGCCATAGGGATTGGCGAGTTAGGCGAACGAAAGCGGCAGGCGCACGATGTACTCCGCGCCCTTCAGCGCCTCGTTCAGCCGGTCATGAATCCTTGCCGCATACAGCCACGTCTCGCGGCACATCGGCATGCCCGGCGCGTGCACCAACAGCGCCTCCGCCGCCCGCTGCGGCGACAGGTCGTACAGCTCGGCGAACAGCTCGAAATCCTCTTCCGGCATGAACTGCGCGAACCGGGCGGACATGCGCGTCATGGTGGACGCTGGCACCCGATCGACATGCGGAATCTGCACGCCGTCACGGAAGTACCGCGCCGAACCATCCGGCGCGATCACAGCCGCCATCACCAGGTGGTCCAGCCCGACCGAGACGATCTCGACGCCGCCCGGGACGTACCGGCCCACAGACGGCCGAAACACGCCATCGAACACATCGAAGAACTGCTCAGCCGTCGCGTACTGCTTCGGCGACCATGCAGAGATCGAAACCATTTCTGTTCTCCCATCATTCGGGTGGAAATGTCGTCAGCGCGCGGTGAATCACGCTGGCAACGGCGGTCCGAGTGGACCGGGCGGCGCGCCATATCCGTGCACGGATTGCACGGGCAGAAGTGCCACCCCGACGACTCGGAAAGCTCCGAACGGGAAAGTTTGGCGGGGGCACCGGAACGAATCGCACGCAATCCATGCCGCACCGATTCGTTCACGGTGCCACCAATTGGCTCCACTATTGAGTTCTCAAACAACATGGCCACACGCACACGGCCCACAACCCGGAGCACTCTCCGAACGTTTGGTACCGCGCCCGATTCCCCGGACCTGTAGGGCGTGGTGTGCGATGCTTCGCCAGCACCGCCAACCACTAGCGCAATCCGTCTACCAGCGGGATTGCGTACGTTGGGATAGGGACATGGGTTGCCCTGAGACGGGCAGAGATTCGCGAGACGCCACCCACGCGGGAAAAGGCCCTGGCCGCAATTGGCACTGTCCAAGCAAAGAAGTTTCGCGAGACGCCACTCACGCGGGATTAGGCTCTGGCCGCAATTGGCACTGTCCAAGCATTGAAGCCCTAGAGACTCCGGACAATCCGGGATGCTGTCACCATCCCGAATCACCCGCAATTGGCTAGGGTCACTTCGCCTTACGCTTGGGCTTGACCTTGCTAATGGCGTCGTCGATATCCGCCTGCCGCAAGCCCAGGTTCTCGATAGCGCGCGCTTTCATGTCCGCAAGCGTCGCCTTCGCCTGGTCTTCCCGTTCGGCCGCCCGATCCTTGGACCGCTTCAGCACCTCCACAAGTTCGCGCGCTTCCGCCAACTTGTCCTCAGCCGTATTCAGCCGGAAGTAACGCATAGCGCTAGGACCCTTGTCCGACAACGCATCTGCCGCGCGCTTAACAGCCGCTTCCGCAAGTGCGACCTTGCCGCGCGGACCATGTTCCATCCGGTAGGCAGCATCCGCCGCACGCACCTTGCCCGCTTCCGCAGCGAACCGAACACGCGCCATATCGACAATCTCACGCATCGCTGCCTTGCCGGGGTCGGCCACCTTCGCCGCCCGCTTGGGGGCGGGTGCGGACTCGATAGCGCGTTTCAACTCGAGTACCGCCACGTCCACGCTGTCCGCTACGCCGGTCCGTGCGTTGGCAATCTCAGGGTTGTAGTAGACCCCTTGCGGAGTTTCGTACAGACCGCCGAGACGCATACCGGCCCGGAACACTTCATAGACACCCGGCCCGATCGCCTCCACTAGGCAACCGCACACGGTGCGGGTGTTGGCCGCTTCCGTCGCATCCGCTTCCGGCGCGATCGTTTCGACCGTAACCGTTTCGGCCGCAACGTCTTCCGTCTGCACTGCCTCGAGAACTTCGCTCACTGTCTGTCTCCCATCGTGCGCCCCGGCCGGTGAGTCCGGGGCGGTGGTTGGCGTCGCTGGCTGCGACTGAGAGCAGATAACAGGATGGTTCGGTAACAGGTCAAATCCGCAGGTCAGGGGGGGTGGAAAATGGCCTAAACCGCAAGAATCGCAGGTCAGGCGGCATTTATCGTGAAATCGTCGGCCCCAAGTAGGGCGAAAGGAAAGATACAGAGGGTAGCGGCGAAATCTAATCCGTCAATGTGGGAAGGGTCACATTGGCGGAATTCCTACTGCTCGGGCATCCGGCAGCGAAAACCGTTGTGGCACAACGGATTTCGACGCAACTAGGCGAACGGTGCGGTAGTGCCCCCAGGCTGCACGGACGC